>NZ_DICC01000051.1:0-70190 GCF_002415215.1 Empedobacter sp. UBA5036 | reverse complement strand
CTACTTGTCGTAATCCAGGTGAGCATCTAACTCACCTTCTAACATTTTTTCAATCCCTCGCTTTTGTAAGTCTTTGAGAAAGTTTTGGAGTTCATCGCCAGTTTTAAACTGTTTGAAAAAATCATCCGGAAATAGGTCTTTTGTTTCCATAAATATGTAAATATTAAATGTATAAAAAAAATTCTGCTCGATTTTAACCCAAGCAGAATTTTATACTTACACCGTTTTTGGTACAGTGTCGTTAATTTTAAGCTCGACTAATATTTTTCGTGAAAATATTCGTTTGGTATAATCGTTTTATTCTTTTTATCAACAGCTTCTTGGTTACGCAATTCCACTCGACGTATTTTTCCTGAAATTGTTTTTGGTAAACTCTCCACAAACTGCACAATACGTGGAATTTTGTAACGTGCTAAATGCTCTTCTGTATATCTAAAAATATCTTTTGCTAATTCTTCCGAAGCTTCATTTCCAGGTGCTAAAATAACAAAAGCTTTTACAGCATTACTTCTCAAATCATGCGGACTTGCCACAACAGCAGCTTCCATAATGGCATCATGCTCTAACAAAGCACTTTCTACTTCAAATGGTCCTACACGGAAATCAGACGCTTTTATCACATCATCATCACGCCCAACAAACCAAACATAACCATCTTCGTCTTTATAAGCTTTGTCTCCTGTATAATATAATCCATGCTTGAAAACTTTCGCCATTTTATCTTTCTGAATCAAATAAGTTTTGAAAATTCCATTGATGGTTTCTTCATTATGCACAACACAAATATTTCCTTCTTCGCAATCTTGTACAATATTTCCATCATCATCAGCAATCACAATATCGTATAAAAACGCAGGTTTTCCCATCGATCCATATTTAATCTTCTCATTTGGCAAATTCGCAATCATCGCAGTTGATTCTGATTGTCCATAACCATCACGAATCGTAATTCCTGTACCTTCTTTCCAGACATCTATAATTTCTGGATTAAGCGGTTCACCAGCTGCAACACATTGACGAAGTTTGAAATCATAACTTTTCAAATCTTCTAAAATCAATACACGCAGAGCTGTTGGTGGTGCGCAAAAAGTTGTTACACCCAAATCTTGAATGGTTTGTAATTGTTCTTTCGGAACAAATTTATCTGAATGATAACCCAAAATTGTCGCACCCATATTCCATGGAGCAAAAAAACTACTCCAAAAGAATTTCGCCCAACCTGGTTGAGAAATATTATAATGTAAATCACCTTTTTTCATTCCAACCCAAGAAGAAGTCGTGAAACCTCCAAGCGGATAAGTGTAATGCGTATGCACCACAACTTTCGGCATTCCTGTCGTTCCTGAAGTAAAAAAGTAGAATAAATCATCGTCTGGTTTTGTATCTGCAGCCTCAGCTTGAATAGATTCTTTCCATAACTCATTGATATTTATCCAACCTTCTCGCTCGCCTTCTGTGATTAATTTTACCTTAATCTTTTTATCAAATTTTGCTTCTGCTTCATCTATTTTCGATGCATTTGCTTGATCTGCTAAAGCAACTTCTGGAAAAGAAGACTCGAATCTAAACGTTAAATCCCTTGCTTCTAAAGTTGTTGCGGCTGGAATAATAATTAATCCACCTTTGATAGAAGCCAAATAACCAATCCAAGTAATCGGTAATAATGGAACTTGAGAAAACATTTTGTCTCCTTGTACAATTCCTTTGTTTCTTAAATAGTTTAAAAATTGATTGTATTTATCAGCTAAATTCTGAAAAGTATAATCTTCTCGTTCTTCATTATACTTCCAAATTAAACCTTTTTGAGTTCCTAATTGAGCAACATTATAAGGCTCAAAAATATCCTTCACCCAATTGAATTTCTCTGGTTTGAAAATTTTAATCTGTTTTAATTGCGTATAATTCTCTTCTTCGATGGATAATCGAATAGAGCTAAACAATTCTTGTACTGTCATTTATTTGTGGTTTTGAATAAATATAGAAAAATTATTTATTCAAACAGAAGTTTTATGAATAAAAAAGGATGATTTTATAAAATCATCCTTTTTGTTATTTTTTATTGAGAATATATTAATCTCTACCTCTTCTTGAGTTTCCTGTTCTATTACGGTCTCCTCCACGGTAACCACCACGATCTCCACCTCTAGAATCACGGTCACGATCACCTCCACGGAATCCACCTCTGTCTCCTCCGCGATCACGATCTCCACCACGATAACCTCCACTTCTTTCACGGTCATTATCACGACGGCTATTGAAACCACGTCCGCGAGAATCTCCTCTGTCATTACGACGACGATCTCCACCACGACGCTCACCATCACCACGTCTAGGTTCTGGTTTAGAGATTTGAACATCTAAGTCTACTCCATCACGTTGTGCATCTTTGAAAGATTCTAACACTAATGATTCGAATTGTGTATCAACTTCGAAGAAAGAGAAATTACGTAAAATTTCAATTTTTCCGATTTCGATGTTACGATTACGAGTTTGCTCGTTAATTAAACCAATTAAGTTTGGAACACGTAAATTGTGTTTTTGACCAATATTAATAAAGAAACGAGAGAAATCACGTCCACCACGACGGTTAGAAGAACGATCTCCTCTATCACCACGATCTCCTTCAGAAGAAATATCTTTCGTGTTTTTGTAATATTCTAAGAAAGAATTGAACTCAACTGTCATGAAACGTTTTAATAAATCGTCACGATCTAAGTTCGCCAATTTTTCATTTACAGTTTCCATGTAAGGCTCGATTAATTCTTCATCAACTTCGATATTTTCGATTTTATCGATTAAAGAAATTAAACGTTTTTCACAGATTTCGGCTCCAGTTGGTACATTTTTAGGCTCGATTTTAGAAGCAATTAATTTTTCTAAATCTCTAATTTTACGCGCTTCACGTCCTCCTGAAATAATGATAGAAATTCCTTTGTTACCCGCACGTCCTGTACGTCCTGAACGGTGTACATAAACTTCTGGATCATCTGGTAAATTGAAGTTGATTACGTGAGTCAACTCATTTACGTCAATACCACGAGCAGCAACGTCTGTTGCAACAAGGATTTGAATATTTTGGTTACGGAATTTCTCCATCACGTGATCACGTTGTGATTGTGATAAATCTCCATGTAATGCGTCTGCATTGTAACCATCTTGCATCAATTTATCTGCTACGTCTTTCGCTTCGCGACGAGTTCTACAGAAAACGATACCATAAATATTTGGGTAATAATCGGCCAAACGTTTTAAAGCTAAGTAACGATCAGAAGAACGTACTAAGTAAACGTGATGCTCGATATTTTTTGATGCAGTATTTACTTTACTTACAGCAATCTCAACTGGATTGTGCATATATTCTGAAGCGATACGACGAACCTCTGAAGGCATTGTAGCTGAGAATAATAAAGTTTGTTTTTCTTCTGGAGTTGTTTCTAAGATAGAATCAATTTCGTCACGGAATCCCATGTTCAACATCTCATCAGCCTCATCTAAAACTGTCCAAGTGATGTCATTAATTTTTAATGCGCCACGTTTGATTAAGTCCATTGTACGACCTGGCGTTCCTACAACGATTTGCGGATTATCTTTTAATCCTCTAATTTGTTTAACGATGTCAGCACCACCGTAAACTGCCTGTACACGTACTCCACGCATATCTGCAGAAAAAGATTCTAATTCTTTTGCAATTTGTAAACATAATTCACGAGTAGGACACAAAATAATTGCTTGTACTGATTTTGAATTGCTGTCTAATTGATTTAAAACCGGAAGCCCGAATGCTGCAGTTTTTCCTGTACCTGTTTGCGCCAATGCAATAACATCTTGATCTGATGAAAGGATTTGAGGAATAGCTTTTTCTTGGATTGGAGATGGGTTAACGAAGCCCATTTTCTCAATTGCAGTTAGGATTTCTTCTTGAAGTCCTAATTCTTTGAATGTAATCATGTTAGATATGATACCGAGATAATGAAATTCATTTATATTTCATATCACGGTTTTATTTTAAATTATTTAACCAACAGATATGAAAGAATAAAATTAAATGGCTGAGCAGCCTAAAAAATCCCTAAATGAATATTCTTTAACATCCGTACCTTAACTCTAAAAGGCTGTGCAAATGTAAGGATTATTTTTGAAATACACAACACACATTCATAATCCTTACAATTAATACACATAATATTATTTTACTGATAATAAATAAGTTACTAACAATCTGCAATATTTACAGCAACTGCCAAACCTCCTTCAGAAGTTTCTTTGTATTTATTATTCATATCTTTTGCAGTTTCCCACATCGTATTCACAACTTTATCTAACGGAACTTTCGCAGTCAACGGATCTGTATCCAGTGCTAATTCTGCTGCATTTATCGCTTTAATCGCTCCCATTGTGTTACGCTCGATACAAGGAATTTGTACCAAACCACCAATCGGGTCGCATGTTAAACCTAAATGATGTTCCATTGCAATTTCGGCAGCCATTGTTACTTGCGCAGGAGTTCCTCCCATTAATTCGCATAATGCAGCTGCAGCCATAGCTGAAGATACGCCGATCTCAGCTTGACAACCTCCCATTGCCGCAGAAATAGTTGCTCCTTTCTTAAAAATAGAACCAATAACTCCTGCTGTTGTTAAGAATTGTTCAATCTCTTTTTGACCAGCTTTATGATTTTCGATCACCAAATAATACATCAAAACTGCTGGAATAACTCCTGCACTTCCATTTGTTGGCGCTGTTACAACTCTACCTAACGAAGCATTTACTTCATTAACAGCAAGAGCAAAACAACTCACCCATTTCAAGATTTGACGAAAATATACTTTGGTTTTTCGGATTGATGCAATCCATTCTTGTGAATTAGAATAAGGTGTTGCTCCAACCAAATTTTTGTGCATATCGTAAGCACGACGTTTCACGTTCAATCCGCCTGGTAAAATACCTTCTGTATGACAACCAATGTACATACACTCTAACATAGTATTCCAAACACGCATTAATTCGTGGTGAATTTCATCTTCAGTTCGAATTGTTTTTTCATTCTCGAACATAATTTCAGAAATCGATTTATTTTCTTTCGAACAAAATTCTAATAATTCTGTTGATGTATTAAATAAATATGGAAAAGCACAAGTGACATCTGTATTGGTAGCACTATCATCCTCTTTTGTAATAAATCCTCCCCCTATCGAATAAAACGTAGAAGATAATTCTTCGTTCTCATAGAAAGCTGTAAACATCATTCCATTAGCGTGAAAAGATAAAAACTCACGATTGAAAACGATATCAGTTTCGGGATTAAAATCAATTAAAAATTTATTTCCAAAATTTAATTGTTTATTTGTATTGATTGTATTAATAATATTCGAAATATCATCAACAGGAATATATTCAGGATCAGCACCGCTTAACCCTAACATTACTGCATAATCAGTTGCATGTCCTTTACCCGTAAGCGATAAAGAGCCGTACAAATCTACACGAACTTTTGTAATTTTATTAAAGATAGATGCAGCATCCAATTCTTTCAGAAAAGCTTCTGCAGCGCGCCAAGGACCTAAAGTATGCGAACTTGAAGGACCAACGCCAATTTTGAGCATATCAAATACTGAAATACAATCCATTTTGTACTTTTAATTTATATTTTTTCCACACAAGACAAATATAGCCGTTAAATTCTCATATTCACTTTATTTAAGCAGTTTTTTTATCAACTTAAACAATTAACATGCTTAAAATATTCATATTGAATGATATTAATACAAATAATTCAGCATCAAAAAAAGAGGTCACAACTAATTGTAACCTCTTTTCTAGACTTTATTAAGTTTTTATTTAAACTTGTGCCAATATGGATAGATAATCGCTAAACCATAACCTATAAACACAAATAATGTAAACATGGTAAAAAGTGTTCCATCTGCCATAAATTCGGGCTGCATTGCTGCTGACACAAATAATGATGTCACAACCATATATACACCAATTCTTTTATAAGATTTCACTAAAAAGATACCTATCAATGCAATAACTCCTAAAACAAGAGTCGAAATTGGATACCATTTTGGCATTTCTGGCGCATCTTCGTTCATCATTTGGCGGAACAAATAATCATTTGTCACCAATAATTGATAACCACGATAAAGAATACTCAAAATCAAGAAAACCATTATAAAGATCATTGACTTGAAAAGGAATGATGTTTTGTTTCCTTCGTGTTTCAAATCTTTTGTTTTGGTATTATCCGACATTAAAACTTTTGTGTCAAAAATATCGTCACGTTCTTGATTTTGTTCTACTTTTTGATCTGTCATAGCTTTATTTTAAAATAAGAAATCATATCCTTTCAAACTCAATTTTTCGTATTTTTCTTCATCAAAACGATACAATTTAGATACTTTACGATGTTGTTTAGGATCTGTTGTATTACCTGTTTCGATAATTAAATTTGAGTTAAAGATTTTCTTTCTAAAGTTACGTTTATCCAACTCACGATTCAAGGCTTTTTCATACAAACTTTGCAATTGCGCAATTGTAAACTCATCTCCAAGTAAGTTAAATCCTACTGGACGACGTTTTACACGACGTTTCACACGCTCTTTTGCATATTTTACAATCTCATTGTGATCAAAAGCCAAATCCGGAACACGGTCGTAAGCATACCATTCTCCACCTTGTGTTTTCACTTTTTCCTCTATTTGAGGTGTCAATTTAACCAAAGCGTAATAAGCAACATTTACAACACGTCCTAATGGATTACGAAAAACTTTTGTAAAAGCTTTCAATTGTTCAATATATGTTTGATGCTCATCGTAAGCAATTTTCTCAATCAACAATTCGTGAATTGCTTGATCGTTACTTACCGTTGGCGCAATATATTTTCCTGGCAAAACCAATGCTCCTTTGAAAGGATCGTTTAGTTTTTTATACACCAATATTTTGAGATCTTCTCCATCAAACCCGAAAAGTACGAGACTTGAACATAGAGCGACCTGAAAATATTTTTCTTTTTCTTCGTCTGTCATTTTGTGGGATGATTAATAAATTGAAATTTATTTTTAATGAAAAATTGAATGCATCAATCTATTTTTATCGTTAAAAGATTCTTCTAACGAAATCATAGATTCTGTTCTCAATACATCATCAATTTGATCAATTTTGTAGATAACATCTTTCGCATCAGAAGTATCTCTTGCACGAATTTTACAGAAAATATTATATTTTCCAGACACAACGTGAACCACTGTTACGTTAGGAATTTTATATAATTCATCTATCACTTTCTGAGTTTTGTTTGTTTTTGTAAGTAACAATCCTACATACGCAACAAACTGATAACCCATTTTATCATAATCTGTAATTAGTGTAGTTCCTTTGATGATTCCAGCCTCCTCTAATTTCTTGACACGTACGTGAATAGTACCAGCAGAAACATTCATTTTCTTTGCAATTTCTGTAAATGGCATTCTTGTATTGTCAATCAAATACATCAAAATTTTCTTATCAACATCATCAATTATGTAATTCATTTTCCTAATTTTTGATTATTATTATTATTTTAATAAAAAATCGAATTAATTTTTAGCAAAATTATAAATAAAACAAACAAACTTCAAAATATTTTTTAATGATTTATTTAATATTTTACTTTTGTTATAATAATAGTTCAAAAAAGAAAGAACTAATCACTTTTGTTTGTTTGCGCGAGTTTATTGTCTAACCACAATAAACTCATTTTTTTTTTATTTAATTTTGACTAAACCACGACGTTTTTGTTCCACTTTAGGTTGAGTACTTTTTTGATACGTAACTTTGACCGTATCTTTTGTAGTTTGACGAGTAGAATCTATTCTTCTTTCCTCACTTTTAAACTGTTTCGGAAGTACAATCGAATCAAATCTTTCTTGCTGTTGCTCTTCTTTTTTAGCTTTTGCTTTTCGTTTATTTTCATCTAAACCTAAAAATCCTCTAAACGTATCGAAGCTTTTGTTGTACTGAATTCCTACTCCGAAACTTTGATTTAAGTTATTTTCCATTCCTGGCAATAAACCGAAAGTTGTAGGTTTTGTAAATGCTTTTAAGACCAAAGATCCATTGTTTAATTTCGAGATATCATAAGAAACATCAAAATTCCCATCGAAGTTCTCTTGTACATTTCTATTATTTGTAACCGCAATTCCATACGAACCACGTAAACTTAAACGATTATTAACCCGATAAGAAACAGAAGTTCTAATTTTATCATTTGTCTCCGATTGCGCACTACCACCGACATACTCCATTTGTATATCTACATTGTTCGCAATAGAAGACAACATACCCGCAATTGTCGATAAACCAATATCAGCAGCTGTACTTGTTACACCAGATTGAACAGCCGAAGCATCACCAAATTTACCTGTCAATAAGATATAACTAAACTGAAGCATCTGTTCTTCTGTATTTGAACGGAATTTTGATTGTAACTGCGAATTGATATCCGAACCTGCATTAGGAATTGTTAATCCAAAATCGATAATAGGTTTTTTCAACGTTTCAGAAATATTAATTGATAAGAGAGCATCATAAATTTGCGAATATCCTACACCTAAATAGTCTCCAACATTTGACACCGAACGTTGATATTCAGCTGTAATATTAAGCGTTGCATCAAGTGGATTTCCTGCAAATTGTACCGAAGATCCTTTTTTGATTTTAAAATCTTTTGGAATCAGCGGAAATTGTCTAAACTCATATGTTCCACTTTCTATATTATATACCCCTGTAATACTCAATCCTGCTTTATTCATTAAGAATCTAAGATTTTCTGCAGTTCCTCGCGCTGTTGCTTTATCATTTGTAGCTGCATCAAAAATCAAATTCACCATCGCATTTGGATACGCATTGATGTTGACATCTATCGACATTCCTTTTGGTGCGTGAGGCTCGTTATTTTTCGATTTTTCATCTAGATGTTGGTTAGGAACAAAACGTACCAAATTATTTTCTGACTCAATTGTTGTACTTCCTGTATTTATCGTTAACTCAGAATTTCCAACCACTGTCGCATCTCCAGCAATCTCCAATTCCTCTACCGCACCAAACATAGATACATTTCCTTTCGCAAATACTTTTCCATAAAACAATTCATTGTCTTTAATAGACGTGTTCATCACCAATAAATTATCGGTATCAAAATCTAAGTTGAGACCCCATTTAGATAAATTACGAAAAAGAATTAAACCATCAACTTTTCCTTTTGTATTGTACGCAGTATCTTTAAATGCAATATCATTCAATCTAATAACCCCTTGTCCTGCTCCTTCTTTAAAAACAAATAGGTCGTTTTCTCCTTCAAATAAATAATCAGTTCCTAAGAAATTAACTTTTAATCCAAGATCTTTTGCAATCATATTTCCGCTAAGATTTGGTAAATCAATTGGTCCAGTAATTTTTAAATCACCAGATAACGTTCCACGCATATTAGAGAAAACAGATTTTAAGAATCCTTCTAAGAAATCGATATGAAACTCATCAAAATTGGCATCTACATCGACTTCAGGACCTGTTGGTTTATTAATAATATTACCATAAGCAACCAACGATTGAATTTGCTCTTTCTGTAAACTTGTTTCAAAATTAAATTGTTTATCCGCTACATTATAACCTCCTTGTAAAGTCAAATTACCAAGCTCAAAATCATTTAAACCTAACTTATCAATTTTAGCTTCAAGTGTTGGTTCTAACTTTTCTTTTGTTCTAATAATATCTACTTTACCGTTCGCTATACCGACAATTTTTAGATTATTCAATAATGTTTTAGGAATGATTTTTTCTAAATGCAAATCTTTAAAATCAGCATTGAAATTGTAATCTACATTGTTATTAAATAAACCACTTACTTTTAAATATTGTTCTTCCGATTCTAATGACAAATCTTCAACTTTTAATGATTTATTGATTCGATTAAAAATTACCCGATTAGAATTTGCATCATTCAAATGATTAATTGTCCATTGTGTCGAATCTATTTGTATTGTCGAAGGTGAAAATCCAAAAATCAAATCATTATTATTCTGAACTGTGTGAAAAAGATTTAGATTAAATAAAATTGGATTCTTACGACCTATATTAAAGTCTGTTTTGACAATCATTGTATCATTCTTCGGAATCGAATTTACGTTAATTGCATTAATCGTAACTCCACTCACTTTCATACTATCAATTTTCGCATTAAGTGTTGGTAGTTCTGCAATTGTATTTAGATTAACATTCGACTGAAACAATTGAATTCCTGCATATTTTATACCTGGAGTATCCAATGTCGCTTCCAATTGATTTTTCGTACCATCAATATAACCTTTAACATGTGTATCTGGCTCAATAGAAATCGATGGATCGATATATTGTAATAAATTTTCTTGCACATAAACATCAAACGAAAAAGCCTGATTTGGCGAAACTTTTTTATGGCGGAAAGATGGCACTAGATCTACAAGCGAATTATTGATAACATTTGCAACTTCAGTAATATTAAATTTACCATCAACAGTGGCTTTCATATAATCTGGCACATCTAATGTCATGATTTTATGCGAACCATCTATTTGAGAATTCAACATGACATGTGACAATTCTAACGTATCTTTTTTAGAACGGAAATAAAGATTTTTGACATCAATATTTCCCCTAAAATCATTAATATTTGTCAGCTTAAAATTCCCTTCAACATCGCCACGTACTATTGCATTTAGATTTTTTGTAACTCCAAGAAAATCTAAATTAACTTGACGAATGTTTGATGTAAAATCAAAATCATATGGTTTTCCACTGAAGTTAATTTTTCCGTTCAATTGTGCATTCAAATTAGGATCTTTGATATCAAACAAACCATTAAACTGATAATTTTTGACCAAACCATCTACCGTAATATTTTGATATCTTTTTCCAATCAAATCGATGTAACGAAGATTTCCATCTAAATTTAAATTGATATTTTTTAGATCAGTTCCTTTTCCATCAAATCTAAATTTTCCGCTTACATAACCCAAATCTTTTGCATTTGTTAATTGACGAAGATTAAGATTTTTCGCATCTAAAGTTCCCTTATAAATTAACGATTTTACATCTTTGTAATTCCTAATTTGAGCTTTAATATCAGCATCACCAAGTCCAGAAACTGCGTAACCATTCGCATGAATTTCATTTGGATTTAATGAAATATCACCACGATAATTTAAGTTTCCAAAACGAGTCAACATATTCGGAATTTTCTTAGAAACAAAGGTTGGAAGTAACTTTACAATTTTTTGATAGGATGTATTGATTTTTACATTTCTTGTCGAAAAATTTAGCGAAGAACCATGTGTCACATCTTGCAATTGTAAACGAGAAGCACCAACATAATTATCTTCTCCTTTCAATTCGAAATCTGTAAATGTTAAATTATTCAGGGTTCCATTTACTTTTCCATATAAATCAACCGAAGAATTTTTATCAAATAAATCAGTGAAATAGCGAATTTCTTTAAAATTAATTTTAGATCCTCGATCAAAAAAAACGTCCCAACGAACTTTATTATTAAAATCAGACATATCCGAAGGTTGATTGTAACTCAATAATAAATTTCCGTTTAAAACAGACGTATCCGTTCGTAAATTTAAATTCCCAACTCGAATTTCTTTTTTCGAATAATGAACTTTTCCTGTGAAATTTTGTACGTTATACGTTTCTTTATTTTTTGTTGCAACAAAGCAGAAATTTTCTAAATCGGCCGTAATATCAGAATCAACTAATCGAAACTTTTTTACCGTCATGTTCAACTGCTTCGAATCCAACCAAACATTTCCAGAATTTTGATTAACAATTGAAACTCTTCCATCCTGTAAAATAAAATCTCCATCTAATTTGAAAATCTTTTTCGGATCTTTTGGTTTATCAGAACTAAAACCGTTCACAAATTTGATGAAATTCGAAATCGAATCACCTTTGTAGGTAATCACACGAATTTCAGGTTCAATCAATTTCACTTCACTCAAATTGATATGATCTTTTTTGATTCCTGGAATTAACGACCAAACATTTATTGTTGTTTCTAAAGTCTTCGACTTCAAAAAATCATATTTGTGATCGTCTTTAATGTGTACACCATAGAAATAAATACGTCCAAAAAAATCAATATCAACCGCATCTACATACATTTGTGTGTTCAACGATTTATTTAATTTTTCTAAGGCAAAGTGAGCTATTTTTGTCTGTACCGCAGGGATTTGTATTGCGATTGCTACTGTTAAAACAAGGGTTAAAACGAGTATAATCAACGACAATAAAAATCTTCCTATTCGTCTGACTATTTTCAATGGTTTAAATTTACGATATTTGCAGGGTAAAAATAAGTTATAAATTTTATTCTACAAGGAATTATGAGCGATAAAAACTACATTTTAGCCATAGAATCTTCTTGTGATGATACAGGCGCAGCAATTATTGACAGAAATAAAATTATTTCTAATGTTGTAGCAAGCCAAAAAATTCACGAAATATATGGTGGCGTAGTACCAGAATTAGCTTCGAGAGCACATCAACAAAATATTGTTCCCGTCGTAGATCAAGCCTTAAAACAGGCAAATATTAACAAAGAAGAACTTAAAGCAATCGCGTATACACGTGGTCCAGGATTGATGGGTTCGCTTTTGGTTGGCGGAAGTTTTGCGAAATCTTTCAGTCAATCATTGGATATTCCGTTGATTGAGGTTAATCACATGCAAGCACATATTTTGGCAAATTTTATTGAAGATGCCAACGACGAAAAACCAACTTTTCCATTTTTATGTTTGACTGTTTCTGGTGGACATACACAAATCGTGAAAATCAACAGTTATTTTGAGATGGAAATTTTAGGTGAAACAATTGATGATGCAGCTGGTGAAGCTTTTGATAAAGCAGGTAAAATTTTAAACTTACCATATCCTGCAGGTCCAATTATTGACAAAAAATCTAAGATTGGAGATCCTACAAAATTCAAATTTGCAAAACCAAAAATTGATGGTTTAAACTTTAGTTTTAGCGGTTTCAAAACGTCAATTTTATATTTTATTCAGAAAGAGGTCAAAGCAAATCCAAATTTTATAGAAGAAAATATTGATGATTTGTGCGCTTCTATTCAACGTTCTATCGTAAATATTTTGATGGAAAAAGTAAAAAAAGCATCGGACGAAACTGGAATTAAACAAATTGCAATTGCAGGTGGAGTTTCTGCAAATTCTGAAATTCGTCAACGATTAAAAGATGGAGAAACTGAATTTGGTTGGAAAACTTTTATACCAAAATTTGCTTATACAACAGACAATGCAGCGATGATTGCAATGGTTGGAAGTTTAAAATTTGATCAAGAGTTATTTACAGAAAACACAGCGAAATCTGTAGCTAAATACCATATTTAATGAAATTATTTTTTGGAGAAATTCATCATGACACAGCTATTCTCAACGAAGAAGAAAGTCATCATTTTGCAAAAGTTTTACGCGGAAATGAAGGCGATTTGGTGCACGTGACAGATGGAAAAGGAAATTTGGCTGAAGTTGAAATTACATCAATTTCTAAAAAAGCAGTTGAAGGAAAAGTTGTTGACTTAAAAGTAAATTTCGAGCAGAAAAATTACTATTTACATGTTGCAATTGCACCAACAAAAACAATGGAACGTTTGGAATTTTTCTTAGAAAAAGCAACTGAAATTGGTATTGACGAAATTACTTTTTTACAGACTTTTCATTCGGAACGAAAAAATATTAAAATCGAGCGAATTGAAAAAATTGTACAATCTGCAACCAAACAATCGTTGAAAGCGTATTTGCCAAAAGTAAATGATTTGACAAAATTCAATGAATTTATCAAACAGGATTTTGAAGGTTTCACGAAATGTATTGCGCATTGCGAAGCGGATATTGAACGTACGCCTTTACGAACAGTTTTGGAAAATAATCCGCAGAAAATTTTGATTATGATTGGTCCTGAAGGTGATTTTTCGAGAGATGAAATTTTCGCTGCAGAAGATCATAATTTTACAGGAATTAGTCTTGGACATCAACGTTTCCGTACTGAAACTGCAGCTTTACAAGCTGTTTTTGCTGTTGATTGGGGATTGAAATAATATAATTAAGAAAGTTGTTTCAAAAATGTCATTTCGAATGAAACGTAGTGAAATGAGAAATCTAAATTACAGATTTCTCCATGCGTCGAAATGACATGACTAATTTTAGTCTTTTGAAACAGCTTTTTTCTTTCATTCGAAAATAAATATCTTTATCAAAATTTAAAACTTATGAAAAAATTAGCACTTATTTTGGGATTATTCATCGGTAATTTTTCGGTTGCGCAAACTGTAAATGATGTTCCGATTAAAGATATCAATGTTGATTATGTACAGATTATTGGAACTGGGCGAGGTTTGAGTACAAAAATGAATATTCGATTGGATTTTGGACAAGAAACCAAATCTTTTTCACTGAAAAATGGTTTGAAAATAAAAGATGAACGCGGAATTTCAGTGAAATTCAATTCGATGATTGATGCGTTGAATTTTATGTCTGAAAACGGATATGAATTTCAGTTTGCCTACACATCAAAAGAAAATGATAACGATGCGCTTTATTATATTTTAAAGAGAAAAAAATAAAAAAATCCTCAACTTATGTTGAGGATTTATATTGAGAGAAATTCAATTCTTAATTAATTTTTTGAGCAACGTAATCACTTTCGTTTCCTAAACGATCGACAGCTTTTAGTGCAACTGCTGTTAAACTTTTACCATCTTTGTGTTTCAAAATTGTTTGGTTTGTTTTGGTTTTATCCAAAATAGACGTTTCCCAATCGTTGTTGTAACGTGTGTATAAAATCCATTTCGAAACATTTGAATTCATTTTATAATCATTCCAATTCATCACAACTTCTGACGCTTTCATATTTACAGTCAAACTTGGTTTTACCAAACGATCTGCTTTTATCCAATTCATAGTTGGCACCAAAGCTTTAGCTTTGTATGGACCTTCTTTCAGATAACTCAACATCGAAGGATTTTTCGTTAATCCAGCAATACTCCAGTGAATAACACCCACATTGTTTTGTAAAATTTCTCCAGCCATTTTTACCTGATTTGTAATCTCAGTTGTTCTATCCGAAACTTTCACTTCTACAGTATTCAAACCTGGCCAAAGATGACGATTATGTGTGTTTTCTGATTTCCACCATTCTAATAATTTCGGAAAACTTTGTCCTGTCGAATTAATTGGCCAATACAATTGTGGCGAAAAATAATCAACCCAACCTTTGTTCAACCATAATTTTGCATCTGCATACAATTCATCATATTGCGAAGAACCTGTAATTCCAGCAGGATATCCTGGTTTCCAAATTCCAAAAGGACTAATACCAAATTTTACAAAAGGTTTTTCTGCTTTGATTTCTTTATAAATACGCTCAATAATTGTATTCACATTTTGACGACGCCAATCTGCTCTCGACAACATTCCTCCATTATTCTTGTAAACATTCCAAGTTGAATTATCTGGAAAGTCTGCACCACCATTATACGATGCATATGGATAGAAATAATCATCAAAATGAACACCATCAATATCATAACGCGAAACGATATCACGAACAACTTCCGAAACGTGATCTTGCGTTTTTTTGTCAGCAGGATCAAACCAATACATGCCATTTTTCAATCTCACCACATTACTTGGCGATCTTTTCACCATCGATTCGTTTGTCACTGGACCTCCACTACTGTGATGCGCTCTGTAAGGATTTAACCAAACATGCAACTCAATTCCACGTTTGTGTGCTTCTTCCACCCAAAATTCTAACGGGTCATAATATGGCGAAGGCGCCTTACCTTCTTCTCCAGTTAAAAAGTAAGACCAAGGTTCGAAATTACTTTTATACAAAGCATCTGCCGCTGGGCGAACCTGAAAAATAACAGCATTAAAATTGTTTGCTTCTAACATATCCAACAACTTTATTGCTTCATCTTTTTGTTGCGTTGTCGTTAAATCTTTTTTAGAAGGCCAGTTAATATTTGCAACAGAAGCTACCCAAGCTGCACGAAACTCACGATTTACTTCAGGTAGTTTTACTGTAAAAACTTCATCTTTCTTGTTCGGAATTTCAGTTTTTGGCGTAGTAGCAATGGTTGACTTCGTAGATTCGACAGGTTTTATAGGCTGCTTAGATTCTACTTTTTTATAAACTATTTTTTTCGAATTTTTATTTGAAGCACACGAAGATAAGCCAATTGTAGCTAATCCGAAACACATCAAAATATATTTAAAATTAATTTTCATTCGTTGAAATATGTATTTTTAGCGTTACAAAATTAGTAATAAAGCTTTATTAATCCAGATTTTATCAAATATTTAGGATATCTAGATTTTCCTTCTCTATTAAATTTACAAAATTTTTCGCTTCAAAAAGTGTTCTATAAATTTTATTCTTTACATTTTTGTACTCATCTATAATTGATAAAAATATGTTTCTAATTATATGTTTTGGCGTATTGATTATTTGTGTAAATGTTATTTTACAATCAACTGTTACGGTTTATTCGCTAAAATATCTACATAAATATAATCTCAAAAAACAACGATTAACGTTTAGTGAAGTGCTTTGGCAAATGGCAATTTCAGTATCTTTCTTGACTTTATTGCACGGTGCACAATGTACAATTTGGGCGGCTACTTTTTATTTCAATCCAAATATTGACAATTTATATAGTTTTCAAGAAGCAATCTATTTTTCATTAATCACTTTTACAACCGTTGGTTACGGTGATGTTGTGATTGATAGCGAATGGAAAATTATGGCTGGATTAGAAGCTATAAACGGAATTATGATGGTAGGCTGGTCAACTGCGTTGATGTTTTCTTACCTACAAATTATCTTAAAGAAGAATATTACTCAATAAAAAAATCCCTTCAAAAATTTTTGAAGGGATTTTTAATTAATATTTATTTTTTTCCAAATTAACTTTCAATTCTTTGTAATAATCTGGCGCATTTGCATCTTTTTCTAAAGCTGTATTAACCCATTTCAACGCTTGATTTCGATCCAATTTATTCGAATAATAGAAGTTTGCTGAATTGTAAAAATCTCTTGCAGAAGAATTTTCATTCAATTGATCTCCAATCATTTTTAAAACTTCGTTAATTGTATTCGTTTCAATATCCAAAACAACCGTTGTGTTATCCCAAGCTAATACCAAATTCGCTGATTTTTGCGTCACATTTGTAAAACGAATCTCAAACGTTTCTGTCTTGTTCATCGATTTTGTTGACGGAGCTTTCACTTTCAAAGCGATATTCGACTCCTTCCACTCTTTCGGATTTCCCCAGTTTTTCGTGTCTTTGTAAAAAATTACCTCCCACTCCTCTTTATTCGGAATGCTATACAACGCATATTCGCCAGCAGCCAACTCTTGTCCATTCACTTTGATTGGTTTATCGAATTTGATGACCGTATTTTCATTCGCACCAGTTCGCCAAACTTCTCCATTCGGTACCAATTTTCCAAATACTTTTCTTCCGTTTACATTTGGTCGATTATATTCAACTTCAAATTCTGTTAAACCTACTTTTTGTTCAACTTCAGCATGAGAACTTACCGCGGGAAATTTCATTTGAGCAAAAGCACAACTTCCTATTAACAAAGCTAAAACTGTTGATGTTATTTTCATATAATTATTTCTTATTCTTTATTTTATCTGTTTTTTTATCGTATCCATACGGACAATGTTTGCATCCACTTTTACAACAATACCCTCTTTTTTTTAGATATTGTTCAGTAAATATTCTGAAACCTTCTGGAGATAAATAATAATCTCCTTCTTCAAACTTTTTCATTTCTAACGCTGTGAATTTACAACTTTTATCTATAAACTA
This sequence comes from Empedobacter sp. UBA5036, assembly GCF_002415215.1. Classification (NCBI taxonomy): domain Bacteria; kingdom Pseudomonadati; phylum Bacteroidota; class Flavobacteriia; order Flavobacteriales; family Weeksellaceae; genus Empedobacter; species Empedobacter sp. UBA5036. The sequence continues at coordinate 52,272 of NZ_DICC01000051.1, read as the reverse complement.
TCATTAATTTTGGTATGATAATTATTTGCGAAACTTCTTCTAAATTTACGCTTTTTAACGCTTTTTAAATCAATATCTTTTCAGATTGATTAATTTTGCAATAAAATCGAATTACCTAAATCATGTTTGTAGTTGTTTTGCGTCATTTATTCCGAAAGAATTTTATTGGAATTACCATTTTTCCTTTCATTTTTTTGAGAGATAAAAAACTGAAAAATGATGAAGTTTTAATCAATCACGAAACCATTCATATCATTCAACAACTCGAACTTTTGGTCGTTTTTTTCTATCCTTTTTATTTTATTGAATATGCCATTCGATTGATTCAATATCGCGATCAACACAAAGCATATCGCAATATTAGTTTTGAGCGTGAAGCTTATGCAAACGAACACAATTTGAATTATTTAAAAAAACGAAAATTTTATAATTTTCTAAAATATATCTAAATGATTTGGAACGATTTTAAAGCTCAAATTCAAAACATTGACATCAAACATTTAACTTCTCAAAATATTCAACTTTCTATATTAAGAGAAGATTTGATTCATCCAGAAATCTCTGGAAACAAATACCGAAAACTGAAATATAATTTTATTGAAGCTGAAAAACTTGGTTTCAAGAAATTGATAACATTTGGTGGCGCTTTTTCCAATCATATTGCAGCAACGGCGGCAGCTGGTCAACTTCATCATTTCGAAACTATCGGTATAATTCGTGGAGAAGAATTAAGTGATAAAATCGATGAAAATCCTACGTTACGTTTTGCTCAAAAATGTGGAATGCAATTGCATTTTATTTCCAGAGAAGATTATCGAAAAAAAGATGAAGTAGAATTTATTAATCATTTAAACACTAAATATCCAAACACTTACGTTATTCCAGAAGGAGGCACAAATGATTTTGCTATAAAAGGTTGCGAAGAAATTCTGTACGATGATTGTTTCGAATATGATTTTATTGCTTCGGCAATCGGAACTTGCGGAACAATTGCTGGATTGATTGAAAGTTCGAAACCTCATCAAAAAATTTTAGGTTTTCCGAGTTTAAAGGGAGATTTTATCCAAAATGAAATCGAAAAATTGACAAATAAAACCAATTTTACTATTTTTAATGATTATCATTTTGGCGGATATGGGAAAGTTTCGGATGAATTAATTACTTTTGTAAATGATTTCAAGCGAATTAACCATATTCAATTGGATCCTATTTACACTGGAAAAATGGTTTTTGGTATTTTTAAATTAATTAAAAATCATTATTTTAGTGATAATTCTAAAATTCTTTTGGTTCATACAGGCGGATTGCAAGGAATTGAAGGAATGAACAAACTTTTAAAGAAGAAGAACAAAAATATTATAGAATGAAAAAATTGTTATACGTTTTTAGCTTAGTGTTGACGATTTCGACGCAAGCACAAGAAAGTAGAGACATAACTTACATTCGAAAACATGCTATTTTAGCTGTTGAAGAAATGCAACTTTACAAAGTTCCGGCAAGTATTACGTTAGCACAAGGATTATTGGAAACTGGAGGCGGACAAAGTAAATTAGCCGATCAAGCCAATAATCATTTTGGAATAAAATGTAAAGGTCCTGAAGAATGGTCGTTGGATAAACCTCGTATTTATCACGATGATGATGCGAAAGGTGAATGTTTTAGAAAATATACTTCAGTTGAAGAAAGTTATAGAGATCATTCTAAATTTTTAGCGTTAAGACCATATTACAAAGCTTTGTTTATTTTAGATCCGACAGATTATAATGCTTGGGCAAATGGTCTGAAAAAATCTGGCTATGCAACTGATCCAAAATATGCTTCAAAATTAATTTCGAGAATTGAAAAATATAATTTAGATCAATTTGATAAGATTTCTCCAGAAGAAGTTTATGCAAAATTGTATACCTTATACAACAATCAGGATGATATGATGTTGGCAAATAATTCGTCAAAATCTAAAACGAAAAAAGAATCTAAAACAATCAAAGAAGAAATTGCATTAGCGTCTTATCAACCAAATAATAATAGTATAGAGAAAAATGAGCCTAGTGTAAATAACAAAACAATTGCTTACGAAACTCGTCCTCAAAATCCTACAACTCGCATTAAAAATCACAAGAATAATATTCCTTATATTGTTGCTCAAGCGGGAGAAACAATTGCGACTATTTCTAAAACATACAACAAAGTTCCTTCGGATATTGCGAATTTCAATGAAATACAAATGGGTTCTAAATTGAAAGATGGACAAATTGTATTTTTCGGAAAAAAGAAAACAAAAGGTTCTGATTATTCATACAAAGTACAAGAAGGTGATGATATGTACACGATTTCGCAACGTTTTGGTGTAAAAGTAAACAACCTATATAAACTAAATCGTATGGAACCAGGTGAACAACCTAAAATTGGTCAACGTATTAATTTGAAAACAAAAGTTAGAGCATAATGAGCTCAATAATAAAAAAAAGCTTCCAAATGGAAGCTTTTTTTATTTCATCATTTTGAGAATATCAACCAATTGTTGATTGATTTCTCTTGTTTGATAATCCATCGGTGCAGGCGCGCGATCAATCATAATATTTCCTTCTTTATCTAAAATAATAAAAGTCGGGATGTATTCTATCTTATAATCAAAACCAAAATTATCTTCTCTTCCTGCAAATAACTGTACACCAGACATCTGATTTTCTCTCACCATTTTTTCCCAAATTGGCTTATCTTCTAATTTATCCAAAGAAACACTTACAAAATGAATTGGTGCATTATGAAATTGTTTTTCCAATTCTTTCATAAAAGGAATTTGAACTTTGCAAGGTCCACACCATGTTGCCCAAATATCCATGTAGACATATTTTCCTTTGAAATCTGATAAGTCAAATCGTTTTCCATTGATATCAGCCAAAGAAAAATCTGGTGCTTTTATCAATTCTTTCGGAATTTCTGATTCTGGTGATTCTTTTTTTGCAACAGAATCAATCTTTTCTATTTCAGCAGATTCTTCAATTTTTTGTTCGGATTTATTACAACTAAAAAATGTAAAAAACATTGATAGTAATAGTAGTTTCGTTTTCATTTTATTTTTCAAATAAGTATTAAAAAACTTGATAATATCTATAAGTCTTTCGTCAAAAATAAACATTTAAACGTTAGCAATTTCATAAAATACCTCAATTCACTTGACAAAGGGGTATCTGACATCGTATATTTGCAAAAAATTGTACAATTATGAAAATGAAAACCTCCGATTTCGACTTTACTTTACCTGAAGAACTTTTAGCAGATCGCCCTTCTGAAAACAGAGACGAAGCTCGCTTAATGGTTGTTCACCGTGACACCGGAGAAATTGAACATAGACAATTTAAAGATCTTATCGAGTATTTCGACGAAGGAGATGTAATGATTCGTAACAATACGAAAGTTTTCCCTGCTCGTTTGATGGGTAACAAAGAGAAAACTGGTGCTCAAATCGAAGTTTTCTTGCTAAGAGAATTAGATGCTGAGACTCGTTTATGGGATGTTTTGGTTGATCCAGCGCGTAAAATTCGTATCGGAAATAAATTATTCTTCGATAATGATGATACATTAGTTGCAGAGGTTGTTGACAATACAACTTCTCGTGGACGTACTTTACGTTTCTTATTTGATGGATCTTACGAAGAATTCCGTGCAAAATTGAAAGAATTAGGAGAAACTCCACTTCCAAAATATATTTTACGTGATGTTGAACCAGAAGATGCAGAGCGTTACCAAACAATTTATGCAAAACACGAAGGAGCTGTTGCTGCACCAACAGCTGGTTTACACTTTTCTAAACACTTATTAAAACGTTTAGAAATTAAAGGTGTTGATTTTGCTGAATTAACATTACACATTGGTTTAGGAACTTTTCAAGCTGTAGAGGTTGAAGATTTATCTAAACACAAAATGGAGTCTGAGCAAGTTATTATTCCTCAAGAATCTGCTGATCTTGTAAATCGTGCAATTGACGAGAAGAAAAAAGTTTGTGCTATTGGTACAACTTCTATGCGTTCTATCGAATCTTCTGTTTCTGCAGATGGTCATTTAAATGCATTTGATGGTTGGACGAACAAATTTATTCACCCACCATACGATTTCTCTATTGCAAATTGTATGATTACAAACTTCCACACACCAAAATCTACATTAATCATGATGATTTCTGCGTTTGCTGGACACGATTTAACAATGAAAGCATACAACGAAGCTGTAAAAGAAGGATACAAATTCTACTCTTACGGAGATGCAATGTTAATCTTATAAGACAAGTTTGAGTACAACAAAAAAAGATATACGAAAGCTTTCACAAGCTGAGATTGAAGATTATTTCAAAGAGATTGGAGAAAAATCATTCCGCGCAAAACAAGTGTACGAATGGTTATGGAAAAAGAATGCGCATCAATTTGATGACATGACGAATATCTCAAAAGCTCTACGTGAGCAATTGGGAGAATCTTTCCAAATTCAACCTGTTGAAGTTGATCTTCTACAAAAATCTAACGACGGAACCATCAAGAATGCGGTTAAACTTCATGATGGTAACGTTGTGGAATCTGTTTTAATTCCGACTGATTCTCGCACAACTGCATGCGTTTCTTCGCAAGTTGGTTGTAGCTTGGATTGTACTTTTTGTGCAACAGCGCAATTAAAACGTATGCGTAACTTAACAGCTGCCGAAATCGTCGATCAAGTTGTGATTATCGATGAAGAAAGTAAACGTTATTTCAATCGTCCTTTAAGCAATATCGTATTTATGGGAATGGGAGAACCTTTGTTAAATTATAACGAAGTAATTTCTGCCATCAAAAAAATCACATTGCCAGAAGGACTAGGAATGGCTCCAAGACGAATTACAGTTTCTACTTCGGGAATTCCTAAAATGATTGAAAAACTGGCTGACGAAGATTTACGTGTTAACCTTGCGGTATCTTTACATTCGGCTCGAGAAGAAGTTCGTAATGTGATTATGCCTTTTTCTGTTAAATTTCCGTTGACGGATTTAATGGATAGTCTTCAATATTGGTACCAACAAACAGGTTTACGAATTACGTTCGAATATATTGTTTGGGGCGGTGTTAATGATAAAAAAGAAGATATCGATGCATTGGTAAAATTCTGTCGAAAAATTCCTTCTAAAGTGAATATTATCGAATATAATTCGATTGATGACGGAATCTACAAACAAGCATCAGAAGAAGCAGTTAACAATTATATCAAAGCTTTAGAATCCAACAATATTGTGGTAAATGTACGTCGTAGTCGCGGAAAAGATATTGATGCAGCTTGCGGACAATTAGCCAATAAAACTGGAAATGATTAAAACATAATCAAATGAAATATTTAGCCATATTTTTATTTTTGATTCTGACTAAATTCTCTTTCGCGCAAATAGTAGAAAACATCGATACAATTTCTATTGATGATTATAAAATGGAAAGTATCAACTTACCGCCTACTTTGAACGAAATTTCGACTTTAGAATATGAAAAAGAAGATAAAAATGTGGCTTCTTTTTGGGGTTTAAACGATTCTGATTCCAAACCAGAATTGTATCGTTTTGATGCAAAAACAGGTAAAATTATCAATACTATTTTCATCACAAATGCTCCAAATATCGATTGGGAAGAAATGTCTTCGGATGATAATCGAATTTATTTTGCTGATTTTGGAAATAATTTGGGCAAACGAAAAGATTTAGCCATTTATTTTATCCAGAAATCAAACATCGATTATTCAAAATCTTATCAGCAATTAAAAGCTGAAAAAATAGAATTTTATTATCCAGATCAAGAAACTTTTCAGTTCAAAAATATGACGACAAATTGGGACGCAGAAGCATTTTTTGTCTACCAAAATCAATTGCATATTTTTACAAAAGAATGGTCAAATATGTCAACGTCTCATTATGTTGTTCCTATTGACTCTTCTAAAAAACACGCAGCCAAAAAGTTAGAAACTTTTCCTACAAATTACGCTGTAACTGCTGCTTATATCGATGCTGATGTAAATAGTTCTACCAAAGGAGTTTATCTGTTAGGCTACACAAAAGAAGCGTTAACGTTTATCAGTTGGTTTGATTTGCCAAAAGATAACAATCAGTTATTCTTCACTTCTCAAGTTAAAAAAATAAGTTTACCTTTGGGCTTCACGACACAGTTGGGACAATTGGAAGGTATTTCAGTTTTGCCAACCGAAAACAAAATTTGTTTTAGCGGAGAGGAATTTAATTATAAAGGATTCTATGCAAAACAGGTTGTACATTGCATCAATAATTTTACGAATTAAAAAACTAAATTTTGGGTAACACGGTAGATTTGATTAAAGCTCCGATCGCGGAGGAAATGAAATTGTTTGAACAGAAATTCTTCGAATCGATGAAGAGTAATGTTTCGCTTCTTGACCGTATTTCCAATTATATCGTGCGTAGAAAAGGAAAACAAATGCGTCCGATGTTTGTATTTTTAACTGCAAAATTAAATGGCGAAGTACAAGAACGTACCTATCGTGCAGCTTCTTTTATCGAGCTTATTCACACCGCAACTTTAGTACACGATGATGTAGTGGATGATAGTACATTGCGTCGTGGTTTCTTTTCACTTAATGCGATTTGGAAGAACAAAGTAGCTATTTTGGTGGGAGATTATTTTTTGTCAAAGACCTTAATTATTTCGACTAAAAACAAAGATTTTGATTTACTTGAAGTTGTTTCGGTTGCGATACAGGAAATTTCGGAAGGTGAATTATTGCAAATCGAAAAAGCGCGAAAACTTGATATTACAGAAGATGTATACTTCGAGATTATTCGAATGAAAACGGCAACGCTTATCGCAGCTTGTTGTGAGGCTGGAGCACGTTCTGTTGGTTGTTCGGAAGAAGTAGCGAAAAAAATGCATCGTTTTGGTGAATTGGTTGGAATTGCCTTTCAGATTAAAGATGATTTGTTTGATTATACCACTTCTAATGCAATTGGAAAGCCTGTCGGAATTGACATCAAAGAACAAAAAATGACGTTACCGTTGATTTATTCAATCAATACAGCGAATGAAAAAGACAAAAAATGGTTGATTAATTCGGTAAAACGTTACAACAATGACAAAAAACGTGTACGAGAAATTATTCAGTATGTAAAAGATCACGGCGGAATTGAGTACACGCAAAAAATGATGAAACAATATAGCCAAGAGGCTTTAGATATACTATACGAATTCCCAGAAAGTGAATTTCGAAATTCATTGGAAACAATGGTGAAATACGTTATCGAAAGAGAAAAATAACAAAAGGACTTCTAATTGAAGTCCTTTTTGTTTTACATTAAGAATTAACAGTTCTAAGCTCTGGATGCGATATTGAAACAAGTTCAATATGACTCCGATAAATTAAGATCTATTTTCAATAATAAATTAGCGGAAAATGTCAAGCTGAATTGAATTCAGCTTCTCATCACTTTAAAAACTAAATCAACCTCACGACATTACGAATTAAGTCAGCTTGGTTCTAGACACTTTGTTTACAACATAAAAAAAGCCATTACAAACCGTAATGACTTTATATTTTGATTAAAACCTTATTTTTAAATGGATTTCTGATAAATATAATCATCCATAATATATCCATTTCCAATGTCAAATGTTTTTGATTCCATATTCTTGAAACCATTTTTCTCATAAAAACGAATTGCTTTCGCATTGTGTTTATTCACTGTTAAATGAACAGCTTTTGCTCCTTTTTCTCGCGCATAATCTACAACTCTATTCAACATCAATTGTCCAATTCCTTTGGTTTGATTAGACTCTTTCAAGTAAATTTTGGATAAGAAAACAGTATTATTTTCATCTAATTTGTAATGCAAATAACCAGACGGAACATTATCAATTTTCAGGATTTCCCAAACATCTTCATTTGCAATTCCTTCGTTTACTTTGTCAGTATTATACATCATATCAATCATATAATTGATTTGATCTTGGGATAATAAATCTTTGTAACATTCGTTCCAAATCTCATTTGCTAAAGGTTGAACCAAATGAATATTTTTTTCATTAACCGTATGAAAATGAGGATAAACGTCCAATTTTACTGGATTTATTTTTTGATTAACTTCTAAATTTTGTAGAATTTCATCTTTACGCTTTTCGATATCTGCAGAAAACATTTCCATTGTCCATTTACGTTTAAGATGATAGTAATAGAAAACACCAATAAATAGAAAAATAATTGTTTCTCCAATCCAAACAAATTTTGACTTACTCAATTCAACAGGATTCATGATATCAATATCAATTATACTAGTTACTTTAAGAGCCACTAATGCAAATACTAATAGAACAATTCCAAAAAAATACATTCCAATAACACTTAGAATTGTTTTAACTTTGTTCTTCTTAAAAAACTTAGCTAAAAAATAATATTGTACCGAGAACAAAAATAATATAATAAAATCCACTTAATTTAAATTTTTATATCTCACAAAAATACGAAAAATATGCCCGCAAACATTTATATTTGTATGAAACATATCAAAACAAAAAGTGATTTATTATGTATAGCGATAAATTTCAAAACTACTTACAAACGCAATTGAATGATTTAGAAGAACAAGGATTATTCAAAAAAGAACGCATCATTGCTTCTCCTCAAAGTGCAGAAATTACATTAGAAAATGGTAAAACATTACTTAATTTTTGTGCGAACAACTATTTAGGATTATCTGATAATAAAGACGTTATCTCAGCTTCTCAAAAAATGTTAGATGACCGCGGATACGGAATGTCTTCGGTTCGTTTTATTTGTGGTACGCAAGATGTACACAAACAATTAGAGAAAAAAATCGCTAATTTCTTAGGAATGGAAGATACGATTTTATATGCTGCTGCTTTTGACGCAAATGGTGGTGTTTTTGAGCCTTTGTTTACAGAAGAAGATGCTATTATTTCTGATGAATTAAACCACGCTTCTATTATTGATGGTGTTCGTTTATGTAAAGCTGCTCGTTATCGTTATAAAAACAATAATATGGCTGATTTAGAGGCTCAATTAATTGTAGCTTCAGAAAAAAATCATCGTTTCAAAATTATTGTAACAGACGGAGTTTTCTCTATGGATGGTATCGTTGCAGACTTAAAAGGTGTTTGTGATTTAGCTGATAAATACGATGCTTTGGTAATGGTTGATGATTCTCACGCAACTGGTTTTATTGGAAAAACTGGACGTGGAACACATGAGCACAACGAAGTAATGGGACGTGTAGACATCATTACATCTACTTTAGGAAAAGCTTTAGGTGGTGCAATGGGTGGATTTACTTCTGGTAAAAAAGAAGTAATCGAAATGTTACGTCAAAAATCTCGTCCATATTTATTCTCTAACTCTTTAGCTCCTGGAATTGTTGGTGCAGCTTTACAAGTGTTAGAAATGTTAGAAAAAGATACTTCTTTACGCGATAAAGTAATGTGGAATGCTGAATATTTCCGCAAAGAAATGGTTGCTGCTGGTTTTGATATTCCAGAAGGTGATGCTGCAATTGTACCTGTTATGCTGTACGATGCGAAATTATCTCAAGTTATGGCAGACAAATTATTAGATGAAGGTGTTTATGTAATCGGATTCTTTTTCCCTGTTGTTCCTCGCGACAAAGCACGTATTCGTGTACAATTATCAGCTGCACATACAAAAGAGCAATTAGATCATACAATTGCTGCTTTTACAAAAGTTGGTAAAGAATTAGGAGTGATTAAATAAGAATTTGTTTTTTCAATATTATATTAGCGACTAAATATTTTTAGTCGCTTTTTTTATATATTTAACTTATGCTTTTCAAAAATAAAACATATCAAATAACGACAAATCTTTCTGAACAAGAAGTTTTTAAAATACTAAATGATAATACAGAAGAAAAAAGAATTCGTTTTTCTAAAAGTAAATATGAATTTGAAGGGATAGTTTATAAAGATCATTTCAATTTGATGAAAACGATTAGCGGACGAAATAGTTTTAATCCTCAAATTATTGGTCATTTCAATACCAACGACAATAAAACCACTATTGTTTACAATTTAGAATTAAACTCTTTTGTTTCAATATTTTTCATTGTTTGGATAAGTATTGTGACTTTATTTTTTATAATCTCACTTTTTCAAATTATTACTAATGGAATTCATAATTTTTTACCTTTAATTTCTATTCCGATGTTATTTTTTGGATTCATATTATATTTTGTTGCTACAAAAATGTCTGAGGATAAAATCACTGAAACTTTTGAAAAATTATTTCAAGAAAAAGTTCAAGAAGTAAAATAATTCAACGCCACGAATTGTCTCTCAAAATCCTTACTTTTACAACAATTCAACGAAAGAAAATTTCAAAATGGCTCAATTCATAGAAAATGTTGTAAAAGATTTAGTCCAAAATCAAAAAAACTTTATCAACACCACTTTAGTTTTACCAGGAAAACGTCCAATGTTATTCTTCAAACAAGAATTTCAGCGTGAAGCGCAAAATATCATTCTTCCACAAATGAAAAGTATCGAAGAATTGATGAGCGAACTTTCTGGTTTAGAAATTATTTCTGGAATTAATCTATGGTTCAAAGCGTATCAAGCCTATAAAAAAATCGTTGACAAGCCTGATTCTTTCGAAGATTTTATCAAATGGGGACCAACTGTTTTGAAAGATTTCGATGATATCGATGCTTCTTTGCAACCTGCGCATAAAGTTTTAGACTATTTGATTTCGGTAGAACGAATTAGTCAATGGGGAGATGGAAAAATTGAGATTGGGAAAAATGAAATCATTCAAAATCACTTAACGTTTTGGGGAATTGTTTCAAAATTATATTTTCAATTACAACAAGATCTGTTGGATTCGAAAGAAGGTTATGCTGGGATGGTTTTTAGAATCGCAAGTGAAAAGGTTGAAGAGATTGTCGAAAACAGAACTTCACATTATGTTTTTGCTGGTTTTAATGCCTTGACAAAAGCAGAACAAGCACTAATTTTTCGATTAGAAAAAGAAAAATTAGCCACTTTATATTGGGATGCAGATAAATATTATTACGAAAATCCGAATCAAGAAGCTGGTTCTTTTCTAAGAAAATACAAAGAAAAAATAAAACCTATCAATTGGGTGGTTGATGAATTTTCGAGACCAAAAAATTTACAGACAATTGGTGTTGCAAAACAAGTTGGACAAGCAAAATATATTGCAGATTTAATTAGAAATCTCAACGAAGATGAGATAAAAAATACCGCGTTGATTTTGGCTGATGAATCTATTTTACCAGCAATTCTCAATTCGTTGCCCGAAAATATCACACATCTCAACATTTCGATGGGAATTCCGTTACGTTCTGTTCCGTTAGCGCAATTTTTCAAATCAATTTTTGAGTTGCAAATGAATCGGGAGAAGTTAGGAAAAGGAACCATGTTTTATTTCAAAAATGTCTTACAAATTCTTGAAAATAAAACATTATCTCTTTTTAGCACAGAAGAAAGTCGAAGATTAATTGGAGATATTCGTTTACAAAATAGAATATTTAATTCTCAAAATTCGATTCAAAATGCCTTAAGAGAATCAATCTTTAAATCTATTTTTCATATTCCAAAAAGTATCACTGAATTTATTCATCATCTAAAAAATTGGACAGACGAATTACTGCATCATCCTTCGATGAACGATTTGTTGACAAAAGAATATTTGTTCTTTTTCAAAAAAGTTTTCAATCAATTACATGAAAATTTGTTAAGTGTTGATGATATCAAAGATTATAGAACCTTATTTTTATTATACAACAAAATCGTATCTTCTGAGACAATTTCCTTTATTGGAGAGCCTTTGAAAGGTTTACAATTGATGGGATTGTTGGAAACTCGTTTATTGAATTTCGATAATATCATCATGACTTCTGTGAATGACGAAATTTTGCCTTTGGGACGACAAAACAATACATTTATTCCGTACGATATTCGCAAACAAATGAAATTGAATACATTTACCGAAAATGATTCGATTTATGCATATCACTTTTATCGTTTGATTCAGCGTGCGAAAAACGCTTATTTCGTGTACGATACCGAAGCTGACGGAATGGGTTCTGGAGAAAAATCTCGCTTTTTGGCTCAAATCAAATTTGAAAGTAATCACGAAGTGAAAGAAACTTTTGCTGCTCCAAGTTTTGTTACAAAACCTTTGAAAGAAATCATTGTTCCTAAAACTGACGAAACAATGGCTAAACTTCAAAATTGGGCTGAATATGGAATTTCACCTTCTTCACTTTCGACATATTTACGCAATCCATTAGATTTTTATGAGCAACGCATTTTTAATGTAAATGAAGTCGAAGAAGCCGAAGAAATTGTAAGTGCAAGAACGTTAGGAAACATTGTACACGGAGCTTTAGAGGATTTGTACACGCCTTATATTGGACATATTTTGCATGAAAATGATTTCAAAAATATCGAAAAAATAAAAGATAAAACCTTACAAAAACATTTTAGCAAAGAATATAAAGATGGGCATTTAGATAAAGGACCAAATTATTTGATTTATAAAATTGCAGAGCGAATTGTAGATGGCGTTTTGTCTAAAGATACAACTACTGCAAAAGAAAATGAATTTGTTATTCGAGCTTTGGAGAGCAAGCTCGAAGTTGATTTTACACTTACAAATGGCAAAATTGTAAAACTGAAAGGGGTGATTGATAGAATTGATTCTGTCAATAATCAAACTCGAATTATTGATTACAAAACTGGTTATGCGAAAGATATTTCGGTTAAAACCGAAGAAATAGAAACCGTTTACAAAAAAGAAGATAAAGCCAAACAATTGCAATTAATTTTCTATGCTCATTTATTTTATGCAGACAAAAAAAATCTAAATAAAGACATTGAATTGTGTATTTATCCGATCAAATTTCCAAATAAAGATTTAATTAAACTTTCGGTTGATAAAAATACAACCATCGATTATTCGATTGTCGAGAATTCTAACGCGCCAATGTCAACATTAATTGAAGAGATTTTAAATCAAGAAATTCCGTTCAAACAGCCAGAATAGTACACAATACACTATAAAGAAAACCCTTTATAAATACTACATACAAAGGGTTTTATATTTTATTTGGTGTATAAATTGATTTATATTCTTAATAATTTGCTAAAAAATAGTAGTTTTGGAAAAGTTTAAAATCGCATAATGAAAAACAATAAACTTTTTATAGCTATTATTATTGCCCTTCTTATCGGGGTTGCGCTTGGAGGATATGTACATTATAATACCTCGCCAGAATTTATTAAAACATTTTCGACTAACATAAAACTTCTTGGTACTATTTTTATTCGTCTTATTCAGATGATTATTGCGCCTTTAGTTTTCTCAACATTAGTAGTTGGTATTGCTAAAATGGGTGATATGAAAATGGTTGGACGTGTTGGTGGACGTGCAATGGGTTGGTTTATCACAGCTTCACTTACTTCTTTGGTGATTGGTGCTATTGTTATCAATGTAATGAAACCTGGAGAAGGATTGAATATTGAAATCGATTCAAGTTCTGCTCAAGATTTATTAAAAGGTCAAGCTTCGCTTACATTAGAACATTTCATTACACATATGATTCCTAAATCTGTTTTCGAATCATTTGCAACAAATGAAATCTTACAAATCGTTGTTTTCTCTATTTTCTTTGGTGTCGCAATGGCAGCTTATGGAAAAGAAGGCGAAATGATTACGAAAGCGTTAGATAAAATTTCGCATATCGTTTTAATCATGGTTGGATATGTAATGTGGACTGCGCCATTAGGAGTTTTAGGAACTATTTCTGCTGCTATTGCAACGTACGGATTCGGTATATTCTTACTTTATGTTAAATATTTAATCGCCTTTGTAATTGGTATTTTGCTTCTTTGGGCTGTTTTAATTTTGGTTGGATATTTCATCTTAGGAAAACGAGTAATCGACTTATTAAGACACATCAAAGCGCCATTATTAATCGCTTTCTCTACAACTTCATCAGAAGCTGTATTCCCAAAATTAGTTGAAGAATTAGAAAAATTTGGGGCTCAAAAGAAAATTATTTCGTTTACTTTACCGCTCGGATATTCCTTCAATTTAGATGGATCGATGATGTACATGACGTTCGCGTCGCTATTTATCGCGCAGGTTTATGGAATTCACATGCCGATCGAGAAACAAATTTTGATGTTATTAGTCTTAATGCTTACTTCAAAAGGTGTTGCAGGTGTGCCAAGAGCTTCATTAATTGTAGTGGTTGCAACTTGTTCGATGTTTGGAATTCCACCAGAAGGAATCGCATTGATTTTACCAATCGACCATTTCTGTGATATGGCTCGTTCGATGACGAATGTTCTTGGAAATGCTTTATCGACTGTTGCAGTTGATAAATGGGAAGGACACGTCGCAATTGAGCAAACATATACACACGATGATGATCATCACAAAGCTTAAATAAATTGCTTTTCAAAAATATTACAAGAAATGCGACCTGATTAAGGTCGCATTTCTTGTAATAATCTCATTCGTTAACCGATTACAATTCGTTATAGTTAGAGAATTTAGGATGAACAATTCGTTTCCATTCCGGATGTTTCTTGATGTAGGCATATACATAAGGACAATACGGAAACAAAGGATTTTTATGTTCCTCCAAATAAACCAATGTTTTTTCAACCAAAGCAGCAGCAACGCCTTTTCCTCCTAATTCTTCAGGAACTTCGGTATGAATCAATTGATAATATCATCTTCTTCTTTATAATCTATAAAAGCGATGTATCCGTCTACATTCAGCTCAAAACGAAAAGCTGATTCATTTTTTACAACCTGTAAAGGAATTAATTCTTCATTCATATTATTTCTTTTTTTATGACAATAATCCGATAAAAATCTGTTTTCAGAATTGATATACATCAAAAAAGCAATCAAAAACTTTGATTGCTTTTTCCTAATACTTTATACTGATTTCAACTCTATTAATGTTATTTCTGGCCAAACACCTACTCTTCCTGGGTAAAAATGATAACCAAATCCGCGATTTACATTGATAATCTTTCCTTCAAAATCATAAAAACCTGCCCATTGCGGATACACATATTGCGCCGGACTCCAACGCAAACCAATTTTCGGAACTTCAATTCCTAATTGCATTCCATGCGTATGTCCAGACAAAGTCAAGTCAAAATGTTTCGGATGATTTTTCAATATCTCATTCCAATGCGAAGGATCATGAGACATCACAATTTTAAAATCTTCTGTATTTACATAATTCGAAGCTGCATCAATATCACCTAATTTCTTAAATCGTGTTCCCCAATTCTGAACGCCAATCAATGCAATTTTTTCACCATTCTTTGTAATAAATCGGTTTTCATTCAATAATAATTTCATTCCAATCTTAGGGAAAATCGCTTTAATTTTCTCAAAATTATCTTGCTTTTCTTCCTCCGTTTTCCAATCCGAATATTCTCCATAATCATGATTTCCTAGCACTGCAAAATTTCCGTGCGGCGCTTGTTTTATTTTAGAAAAAACATCGTACCATTTGTCCATTTCCCAATGAAAATTATTCACAATATCACCCGTAAACAATAGTATATCAAACTCTTGTTGATTAATTAAATCCACTGCATATTCTATTTTCTCACGATTGTCCAAACTTCCCGAATGAATATCCGTTATATGTAAAATCTTGAAACCATCAAACGATTTTGGTAAACGTTGATATGCCAATTTTTTCTTGATTACCTTGAAATTATATTTTCCTAAAGTCATTCCATAAATCAAACTAAAAAAAGGTATTGAAGCTACTATTAATCCAGAAATCATTACAAATTTTCGACGAGAAGGTAAATAAGAATCTTCTTTTGTTTGATGATTTGTTGCACGATTAAATAGCCACCCAAAGCCTCTAAAAATATCTTGAACCAAGAAAAATAGAACCAAAATAATTCGAGGAAAACCAAACAACATAAACAAACCTGTTGCCCACATTGTCGTTTGCGTTTGACCAACATTACGATCAAAAAAGATTAGATTATATCCAAAATTACCCAAAACAAGTAACCACAAAAGCATATTCCCGAAAAGAATATACTTATTTTGAATGAATTTTTTAAAATTATAATACAGGTAAATTTCAAGTACGATTGAAATAATTATTGACGTGATAACACTATAAACAAACATTATTTTATTTGATTTTGAACAAAAATAAAAGAAATCTTTCTAACAGTGATTTATTATTAAATTCTTAACAGAACATTATAAAATTTATAGATGATTCTACACAAAAATTTGCGTGATAAAAACGTAACTTTGTAGCATATTTTTAAGCATAAATTATGAAAAATAGACTACCTGTAACGGTACTTTCTGGATTTCTTGGAAGCGGAAAAACGACACTTCTTAATCATATATTACACAATAAAAAAGGACTAAAAGTAGCAGTTATCGTGAACGATATGGGCGCAGTAAATATTGATGCGCAAATGGTTTCTCGCGAAAATGATTTAATTCAAACGGATGAAAAATTGGTTGAATTAAGCAACGGTTGCGTTTGTTGTGAATTACGAGAAGATTTGATCGTAGAAATAGAGAAGTTGGCACAATCAGGGAAATATGATTATTTGGTTATCGAAAGTTCTGGTATTTCTGATCCAGGTCCTATTGCGCAGTCATTGGATTTTGTTTCGCCAGATGGTAAAATTGATTTGCCAAAAGTTGCGCGTTTAGATACGTTGGTAACTGTAGTTGACGCTTATAATTTCTTCAAAAATTTAGGAACTGATGAAGATGTTTTTGATCGTGGTTTCACAGAAAATAGAGACGATAATCGTCCGATTGTAAATCTTTTAATCGATCAAATTGAATTTTCGAATGTGATTATTCTAAATAAAATGGATTTGGTTGAAGAAGAAACGTTGATGAATATTGAAGCGTTTGTGACAAAATTAAATCCTTCTGCTAAAATAATTCCTGCAAGTTTTTCTCACGTTGAATTAACTGAAATTTTGAATACCAATCTATTCGATTTCGAAAAAATTCAGGATATAGACGCCTGGGTAAAATTATTAGAAGAGCAAGAAAAAGAGGAACATCACCATCACCATCATCACGACCATGATCAAGAATGTGGCGAACATTGTACACACGAACACCACGATCATTTGGAAGAAAAATATGGAATGACTTCTTTTGTTTACAGACAAAAAATTCCATTTCATGCAGAACGTTTTTTAACCTATTTGAATGATAATTTTCCAGCAACAATTTACCGTTCAAAAGGTTTATTTTGGTTAGCAAATCGTCCTGATGAAGCTATTTTCTTGAGTCAAGCTGGTGGTAGTATCCGAATTGATCCTGCGGGGGCTTGGTGGTGCTCGATGCCATATGACGAAAGAATTCAGTTTGCAGCGTATCAATTTAATCAAAAAACGATTGAAGCCAAATGGTCGAAAGAATGGGGAGATCGAATGATAGAACTTGTTTTCATTGGACAAGGTTTGGATAAAGAAAAAGTTACACAAGAATTAAACTCTTGTTTGCTGAATGAGCAAGAAATTGCTGAATGGCAAGCAAAACATAATTAAAATAAAAGAGCCTTATTTCGAATTGAAATAAGGCTCTTCTCTTATCATCCTTGTTCTAAAGATTTAAATAGATTTATTTCATTTATCAAATTCACTTGTTCTTTTCTAAGGCTCGGTTAATTACAAACAGCTATGTTTATCCTATCCCGAGGACTCAGTTGATTGTAAACAGATGTGTTTGTAATAAAATCTTCTTGACAAACATTACAAACAAGTATGTTTGTAATAAAATTTGGAACGGATATTTATATTTTTTGTTTTTGATTGAATGAATAAATCAAGTAAAACAAGAATGGTAAAATAAATATCGAGCCGAGTAATAATGCCCAAGCTAACATATTTATCGTACTCAACGCACCGTAATCTGTTAATAAAGATAATGTTGAACCATCTTTAAATAATACCAAATTTGGAAAATGCGAATAAGTTGCCGCAAATAAAATCATCATCACAATAATTCCTGCGTAAACTTTCAACAAAGAATCCTTCGCTTTATTTAAGGCTGAAAGTAATAATACAATCGAAATTGAAGCAATTGCAATTGCGATATAACCGTAAATTTCTGATGTTATCCAACTAAATAATGGAATGTTTTTCCAAAGTGAAACTGCAAATACCAATGCACCAGCAACAAAAATTAAAGCTGTATAAAGCTTCGCACGTTTTCTTAAAATCACTTTATCTTCTTCGTTTTTAACAGTTTGAATTGAATAAACCGAAGCCAAGAAAGCACAAATCACAACAGTAAAAATTCCAACTGAAAAATTAAACCAACTTAGCCACGAAAATATATATGCATCTTGAAACGAAAATGCATTATCATCAATACTTCCTGAAACGATAGATCCTGCAATTATTCCCAAAAACAAAGGCGTCACAACACTTGAATAGGTAAAAATGACATCGTACAGATTGTGCCATTTATCATTGATTGCATCATAATTTCTAAACGTAAACGATGTTCCACGCGCTATGATTCCTAACAACATAATCACTAACGGAATATGTAAATAATTAGAAACATCTGCATAAACCTTAGGAAAACCGACAAACAAAATTACAATGGCAATGATTAACCACATATGATTTGCTTCCCAAATAGGTCCAATCGAATTGTACATAATCTTCTGCGTACGTTTTTTGTAACTCTTTTCAGAGAATAATTCGACAATTCCAGCACCGAAATCTGCTCCACCTAAAATTAAATATAAACAGATGGCAACCCACAAAAATGCTATTACTACGTAAATCATACTTAATGTTTTTCTGGTTTATAATTTGGATCTTCTGGATCGTAAAGCTTCGCAACCATTTGTATTTGTCGATTCATTAAGAACACTAAAATAATGGACAATGTAATGAATACAAACGTGAAAATGTAAAACGAATATTGTATTCCTGGCATTGGCGTGATGGAATCTACCGTTCGCATAATTCCGTAAATAATCCACGGTTGACGACCGACTTCTGTTACCGTCCAACCTGCTTCTAAAGCGATGTATCCGAAAGGTGTCGCAATCATAAACAATTTATAAAACCAGCGTTTTGTTCGCCAATCTTTCTTAAAAAATTGCGCAATCAAATAAATAACAGCTATTCCCATCATCAACATTCCGAATGTTATCATAATCTGAAAAGCATAATGTACAACTGCCACAGGCGGCCATTCATCTTTCGGAAATTCTTCTAGACCTTTTACAGGTGTTTTGAAATCTGAATGAACCAAGAAACTCAATACACCCGGAACTTTTATCGCATATTTAATCTCTTCTTTTGATTCGTCCACTATTCCACCCAAAACAAATGAAGCACTTTCTTCTGTTTTGAAATGCGCTTCCATCGCAGCCAATTTAATCGGTTGACGTTTTGCTACATCTTTCGCCGAAATATCACCACTCAAAGGTGCTAACATTGCTGCTGTAATCGCTAAAACAGAACTAATTTTGAATGCTTCGCGATGAAAATTTACATTCTTACCTTTCAAAATAAGATAAGCATGTAAACCCGCAACCGCAAATCCAGTCGCACAAAAAGCTGCAATTGTCATGTGCAACGCTTGTGAAAACCACGCATCGTTGAACATAGCTTTTACAGGATCTATGTTTAAATATTCGCCATTTATAAAATCGAAACCTGACGGAGAATTCATCCAAGCATTTGCAGCAACAACCAAAATCCCTGAAGCTAAACCACTAATCCCTACAATTACACCACAAATCCAATGAAACCATTTATTGAATTTGTCCCAACCATAAAGGAAAAAACCTAAAGCAATGGCTTCAATAAAAAAAGCTGTTCCTTCTAACGAAAATGGCATTCCGAAAATTGGTCCAGCGTGTTCCATAAATTTAGGAAACAATAATCCTAACTCAAACGAAAGCATTGTACCAGAAACTGCTCCCGTAGCAAATAAAATTGCAACTCCCTTACTCCAAGCTTTGGTTAACCCTTTGTAAATTTCGTTTTTAGTTTTGAGGTATTTGTAGTGAGCGATTGCCATCATAAACGGCATCACCATTCCAACACACGAAAAAACAATGTGAAAGGCAAGCGACATCGCCATTTGACTTCTGGCAGCAATAAAATCGTCCATAAGTAGTTGTTTATAATTTGTTTGTTGGTTAAAGTTACTAAATAAAAAGAGGCAATTCGATTTTGAATTGCCTCTTTTTATATGATTTTGATTATAATAATCTATTTAGACGTAGCTGGTAATAACCATTTGAATTGTGGTCCATCTTCAGGAATCACAATACGTTGTGAAATTCTATCCATTCTATCTGGGAATTTCATGATATAATCTCTTGCTTTTTCAGCCTCGGCATTCAATCCAGAGATTTTATCCAATTGCCAAGCTTCAATTAATTTTCGCATAATATCGATATAATCAAATGCTGTGTACACGCCAATACGTTGTGCTGCATCTGAGAAAGCATCAAACAAAGTTCCTCTTTCTTCTCCAGAAGCTCTTAAGAAATGTGCTGGCATTACAATTTTAAGTTTGAACATATGTTGAACAGCTAACATCATTTCTGAAGGATCAGCTTCGAAAATACGACGAACGAATTCAGTATAAGCTAAATGGTGACGCATTTCATCTCCTGCAATGATTTTACACATGCGCGATAATTTTTTCGCTCCGTATTTTTTTGCAATTGCTGATACATTATTATGCGATACATAAGTTGCTAATTCTTGGAAACTTGTGTAAACAAAGTTTTTGTAAGGATCGTGAGCTGTTCCAATGTCGAAACCGTCATTTATCAAATGTTGCGTTGTTACTTCAACCTCGCGCATATTGATACGTCCTGATAAATACAAAAATTTATTCAAAACATCACCGTGACGATTTTCTTCTCCAGTCCAATGGCGAATCCATTTTGCCCAACCATTTTCTAGGTAATTTCCTTCTTCAGCTACTACTCCATCCATCTGCATCAACCAAGATTCGTAAGTTGGCAAAGCTTCTTCGGTAATGGTATCTCCAATCAATGTAATCCAGAAATCATCTGGCAAATCTTTCGAAAGCTCTTGTAATTCTTTGATTTCATCAAAAAAAGAATCTGTTTGAGAATTCGGTAAAAAATCTGTTGGTTGCCAAATTTTATCGGCTGGAACTAAGAATTTGTCCATATAAGCATCAATATCTTTCTCAAGAAATTGCATTACTTCCAGGCGAACATTTTTTATTGACATATAATTATTTTATGCGGTTATACTACTTTTTACAGTTTTTTCGGTAAGCTCGAATATTTCATCAAACTTATATTCACTCACTTTTAAGGGGTTATGGTATTGTATCGTTACTTTCGCGCCCAAATACATCGGGAATTTACCCCACTTTTCAATTTCCCACGTATTATTTAACGTAACGGGAACAACATAAGCGTCTTTAGCATATTTCGTCAAAACTTTCAATCCATTCTCTTTGAAAGCCTTTGGTACTCCATTTTTGCTTCTTGTACCTTCTGGAAAAATAATAGCTGAATAATTATTTTTCTGAATGTATTGCGCTAATTTTTTTATTTCCTCTATTGCTTGTTTTCCGTTCTTACGATCGATTAATGCAGAACCTCCATGCGTTAAATTGTACGATACACTGGGAATTCCTTTTCCCAATTCTATTTTCGAAATAAACTTAGGATGATAATCAGCCAAATCATATTCCAACGGAGAAATATCATACATACTTTGGTGATTACTCACAAAAATCAATGGTACATTTTGTTTCAAATTTTCTCTTCCTTTATAGGTATACGTTGTACCCAAAATTCTTGTCCAAAAAACCAAAAGACCATTCATCACTTTTACACTTTTGTGATGAGCAGCATAACCTCCCAAATTGTAGCACAACCATTGCACAACATGCATTACCAACAACGTTAATCCATAAAAAATATAAAAGATTATAGATAACGGATAACTTAAAATTTTCTTCAACATTAGAAATTTAGACAAATTTAATAAAAAATTATGCTAAGCATAATATATTTTTCTAGGCGATTTACTTTATTAATTTCAAAGTTAGCTTTTCTTGATGAGCTTCATCATAAAAAGTAATTTGATTTGATGATTTTACTTTAAAATATGCAGTTTTTTGCAAATTTTGAATCAAATTTTGAGGAATTTCGCAATCAGAATTCACTTGTTTTAAATGATTAAAAATTATAGCTTGATCTATTTTGGTATAATCAGCCGTAATAATTCCGCAAACCGTTTTCATTACCATTTTTTTCGTTGCATCTTCAAAAATAATGTAATCTCCTCCATCATTTATATTCCATTTACCCGACAAATCGCTAATTTCTGAAGTCACAACTTTAGTTTCGGAAACTGTTTTGGTTGGTAAACAACTTGTTAATCCTAAAACAAAAAACAAAAGTATTGCTTGAATTGTATATTTCACGTGGTTTTATTTGTAACGAAGGTAGAAATATTTTGAATATTACGGATTGATTTTTTAAATATTCAATTTTATTAAGAAATTTGTTCTCTAAATAAGAAACAATGGCGAACACAAAGAAAGGAGAAGTTTTTACGGATCAAAATAACATCAAAAAAGTAAAAATAGAACGAAAACCAAGTTTTCCTAAAATCTATATTTTAACTGATGATTGTCAATTCGTGGAAGATGGTTTATACGAATTAGATTTTTTTGAAACGCCAAGTGTTACCAATTTCAAATCTGAATTGAATCCAACTATTCCTGCAATTAACTTTAAGCAGTTGAGTGAAAAAGGGAAAGATGTTTTACAATAATGTGATAAAATAATTTCCCCTAAAAACACAATTAAATAACAATACAATATCCATTGTTGAAAAAATAGAATTCTACATTTTTTCTTCTACTTTCCTTCGAGGTTTCTTCGACCGTTGTTCGACGAAAATGCCGTTTCGTCGAACAACGGTCGAAGGATGGTCGAACAACAGTCGAACAAGCTAAAAAACAACTAAAAATCTATATTGCTCAAAAACATGATAAATAGAGGCGTAGAAAAGAATTTTATTTTTCTTGTTACCTTTATTGAATAAATAATAATAGGACAGATGTGGACAAAACCGGACAAATGTGGACAAATGCGGACACAAAAATGTTTTTTTGTAAGTATTCTAACTTTTTTTAGTATCTTTATAAGTCTTCGTTTTTTGAAAAATCAACAAAATACCAAATAAGTCATTTTATCATTGGTTACGAAAAGATAAAAATTTATAATCAGTTTATGTATGAATACGTTTGAGTATAAAAATGAAAAATCATATTTAGAAAGACGAAATTTTATTAAAAACTTCCTCCGAAATTAGCATGTTCAAATAGTTTTGAAATTCCAAAATAAGGAATAAAACTTAGAAGTAATACAAGATATAATATCCAGTTTTTATAGTTAAAAATAATGGATATTATTGAAAAAAGTGGACACAAAATAAAAGATAAAATTCCTGTAAATGCTATAAAATCAAACAAAAAAATTTGACTTCTTGCTATTTCAGTTCCATTAATACTAAACATAATTATAAAACAGAAAAAAAAGAATATTGTCAATCCTAAAAATATTCTTAATATTTTAATTCTAGTTGGTTGATTCATACAATTTATTTAAAATAAAAATAAGTAAACATTACATAAAGCATCTCACTGAAAATAGTGATTTACAATTCACTTGAAAATTAAACTATAATAAATCAGAAATAAATAAAAAACCCACACTGATAACCAGTGTGGGTTTTCTTTAGATTGTGATCCAGTCAGGATTCGAACCTGAGACCTACTGCTTAGAAGGCAGTTGCTCTATCCAGCTGAGCTACTGGACCAATCCAAAATTTTATTATTAAAATTCGTCGGGGTGGCAGGATTCGAACCTGCGACCTCCTGCTCCCAAAGCAGGCGCGATGACCGGGCTACGCTACACCCCGAATGGTGTTTTATTACAAGCTTTAAAAAAGCGGAGAGACAGGGACTCGAACCCTGGCATCGGTTTCCCGATGACAGATTAGCAATCTGCTCCATTACCGCTCTGGCACCTCTCCTAACTTTTAAAAATAAGACTGATTAGTCTCATAAAGCGGTTGCAAATATATATTGACTTTTATTGCAAAACAAGTCTTTTTAGAAAAAAAATTAAATTATTTGGCTTAATTTTGGCTATTCAAAAGACTATTTAGAACTAAAAGAATGAATTTTAAAGGATTAGTATTTTCGGCAATTTCTTGTTTTTTTATTTTGGCTAGTTGTGCAACTAAAACAGTTCCACCAAAAACAATTACAAAAGTAATTCGTGACACAGTCATTATCAATTCAAAAACAGATCAACCGGAAATGACTCGAGCTGCAAAACTCGACAAGTACAAGGTGACAACAGATTATTATCCATCTATTTCGCAAGATGAACGTGTACGATTTTTAGTGTTACACTACACAGCAATCAACACAGAGTTATCGTTAAAAGTATTGACTCAGAAAGATGTAAGTGCACATTATTTGGTAAATGATTATGATGACAAAACAATTAATCTTTTAGTTGACGAAACAAAACGTGCATGGCATGCAGGTGTTAGTAGTTGGAAAGGATTGGATAATATAAACTTTTCTTCTATTGGTATCGAAATCGTTAATCTTGGAAACAAAGGAACGGATGCTTATCCAAATTACACGCCTTATCCAGATTATCAAATCAAAAAAGTAGGTGAATTGACACAAGATATTGTAAAACGTTATAATATTTCTCCTTTTAATGTAATTGGGCATTCTGATGTTGCGCCAGGAAGAAAACCAGATCCGGGTCCACTTTTCCCTTGGAAAAAATTATATACAGATTACGGTGTTGGTGCTTGGTACGATGATACAGACAAGTATGTATTTATGCAACAATATCCTTGGGATACAACAAGTTCCGTTTTTATCACACAAGTGCAAACTGATCTTAAGAAATATGGGTACAACGTTCCTACAAATGGAATGATAGACGCGCAAACAAAAAATGCAATTGTGGCATTTCAGATGCATTTCCGTCCAGAAAAATACGATGGAGTTGTAGATGCTGAAACTTGGGCAATCTTGAAAGCATTAAACAAAAAATATAATCCGTAAATCAAAATTGATTTATAGTACGAAACTCCTACGTGTTAGGAGTTTTTTTATGGAATAAACTTTCGGTAAAATAATATGAATAAATAGCATAATTTTCATTAAAAATGGAATTGAGAGTTAAGAAAAATTGAAGTAATTTTATCCAAAATAATATAACATGGCTTTTAAAAGTTTGCGCCCAATTATTTGGACGAAAGATTTACAAAAAACAACAAAATTCTATAAAAAATTAGGATTTAAGATTGCTGATCAAAATGAAGATTGGATTTGGGCTTGCTTGCAAAAAGACGATGTAGAAATTATGTTGGCTTATCCAAATGAAGGAGCAGATTTTGAACGAGCAAATTTCACAGGCTCTTTTTATTTTGTTGTAGACAATGTAGACGAGTTGTGGAATCAAGTAAAAGATGATTGCGAAGTTGTATATGAAATTGAGACCTTTGAATGGGATATGCGCGAGTTTGCGATCTACGACAACAATGGTTATATCTTACAATTTGGACAAGAAATAGAAGTTACATTCGAAGATTAATTATGATCTCAAAACGATATTACAACATTATTTTAGCGATAATTATTCTTATTATTCCAATTGTTTTTTACATGATTATTAACACTATGGTTAGTATAAAATATGAAACCGACGGAGTTGACACTTGTATTTCTACTGTAACAGGAAAAAATCTTTGTTCGCAAATCGATCAACTAAAAGTTACTATTTACATTAACATGATTGTGATGATTTTCTGGTTAGCCTTAAGAAACTTGATCGTAAAAAAATAGCTTATGGATTATCATTTCGAAGAAAAATTTGAACAAATTAATTTCTCAGAAAATCAAAATATAGCTGGTGAATACGAGAATTGCGAGTTTATAAATTGTGATTTGAATGGATTAGATTTAAGCAATATCAAATTTATTCAATGTCAATTTATCGAATGTAATTTGAGTAATGTAACTTTAGAAAACACAAGCTTTCAGCAAGTTGAGTTTATGAATTGTAAAATGATAGGTTTTAATCTCGAAAATTCGAACAAATTTGGGTTAAGCATTTCATTTGAAAATTGTACGTTAAACGACTCATCTTTTTATGAATTACCGCTAAAAAAGACAAAGTTTAGCAATTGTTCTTTACAAAATGTAGAATTTTCTTTCGCAGATCTTAGTCAAGCTTATTTTATGAATTGTAATTTGGCTCACACCATTTTCTATCAGACCAATTTAAAGCAAGCCTACTTCAAAACGGCTTATAATTTCACGATAAATCCGAATGATAATCAATTGAAAGGCGCGCAGTTTTCCAAAGAAAATTGTGTTGGATTATTAGATTATCTTAGAATTACAATAAATTAAAAAAAGGTTTCGAATAAAATCGAAACCTTTTTTATGCTTTCTACTTATACTATTCTAATCAGAATAAATAATTTCAGATTATATTTTACTAAATCATAACATTTTAGAATAAATTACTTCTATATTTTATCAATTAGTCAATAATTATTTCTTGATTTAATAAATAATAAGATTATTATTGCATCTTTTTTTGATAAATTTTCTGAAATAAATCCAACTCAGATTATCAACTTAAAACTTTTCTTGACATTTTTTTAAGAAATTAAAAAAAATATTAGCGTATTATTTACACTAATAAAATAAAAAAGAAATTCTTTATCAAAAAAAGCATTATTATTATTCAATACATTATTTTAGATAAACTTAAGTCTATTAATTAAGTCAATACAAAATCACAAATAATGTACAGCTAACACCATTTATTAAAAAATGAAAAAAATTTTTGTCGCAATTGCTCTACTATCCATTTTTGGAGCCACGGAATTGAAGGCTCAATATGCTTCTGAATATGACGGCGGTTTGGTCGTTAAATTAAATCCAGAAGGAAGTAAATATGTCCGATTTATTCTTTGGGGACAAACTTGGTTTCAGGATTACGAAGGAAAACACGCCAATGATGGATTTTCTATCAAACGAGCGCGCGTTCTTGCTTATTCACAAATCAATGATCGATTTATGATTTTAACACATTTTGGTGCAAATGGAATCTATGATAATAATCTTTCTCCGATGGGAAAAAGTACAGATGTATCGTTTTTCTTGCATGAAATGTTTTTACAATATAAGGTAACAAACAATTTAGCAATTGGTGCTGGAGTTCACAATTTTGGTGGAATTTCTCGTGGAAATGGTCAAGGTTCTATCAATATGTTGACCTTAGATAATAACAGAGCTGACTGGTCAACACTTGGTTTGTCTGATCAATTTTCAAATCATTTGGGAATGTTTGCTAAAGGGCGAATTGGAAAACTAAATTATCGTTTAGCATTAAGTGATGCTATTACGAATACTTTGGACGGAAACTCTTCGACAGTTTTACAAAACGGACAAGAAAAATATTTGGGAAAAGCGATACTTGGAGAAGGTAAATATGCAGTTTCAGGTTATTTTGATTATCAATTCTTAGATCAAGAATCGAATGCTTTACCTTATCGCGTTGGAACCTATTTAGGAACTAAAAAAGTATTCAATATCGGAGCAGGATTTTTTAATCAAAGCAATGCGATTGTCAAAAAAGAAAATGATAATTTGATTGGAGAAAATGTAACTCATCTTGCTATTGATGCGTTCTACGATGCTCCAATTGGAAAATCATCTTCGATGACAGCTTATGCGAAATATCAAAATTCGGACATGGGCGAAAATTATGTACAAGGTAATGTTGTAGGAGATGGAAACCAATTTTCTGGACATGTTGGGTATTTACTACCTAAAAACCTCAAAGAAGGCGAAGGGAAATTCCGCAATAGAATTCAGCCGTATGTAGGGTATTCTTACAGAGATTTCAAAGGTTTAGTGAAACCTGCAAACGAATTAAAATTAGGTGGAAACTGGTACATTGATGGTCAGAATGCTAAAATTTCTGTAGAATATCAAAAATCTTTCGATCAACCAAAACACATGGACGACATGATAACAATACAAGCAATGATATTATTATAAAAAAACACACAAGAATTAACACAAAAACACATTATTTATGAGCGAAACTGCTAACAAAAAAACAATCTGGAAAGTGATTGGTGCTTCCTCGATGGGAACGCTAATTGAATGGTATGACTTCTTTATTTTTGGAAGTTTAGCTGTTGTAATTTCTACTAAATTTTTCCCTGCTGACAATCCTACAGCTGCCTTTTTATCAACATTAGCAACATTTGCTGCTGGATTTGTTGTACGTCCATTTGGCGCGTTATTCTTTGGTCGATTAGGAGATATTATTGGTCGTAAATATACATTTATGGCAACTTTAGTATTAATGGGAGGAGCAACTTTTTTAATAGGATGTATTCCATCTTACGAATCAATCGGGTTTATCGCACCTTTATTAGTATTAATCTTACGTTTATTACAAGGTTTAGCACTTGGAGGCGAATATGGAGGTGTTGCAACATATGTAGCAGAACACGCACCAAACGGAGAAAGAGGATATTGGACTTCTTGGATACAAACGACTGCTACAGTTGGTTTATTTGTTTCGTTATTGGTTATTTTATTAACGAAAACATTATTATCAGAAGAACAATTTGACCTATGGGGATGGCGAGTTCCATTTATTTTATCAATTTTGATGGTTTACGTCTCATATTTGATTCGTAAAAACATGGATGAATCGCCAGCTTTCAAAAAAGCAAAAGATGAAGGAACAACTTCTAAAAATCCTTTGAAAGAATCTTTCGGGAATCGTTACAACATGAAATTCGTTTTATTAGCACTTTTTGGAGCTGTAATGGGACAAGGAGTCGTGTGGTATACAGGTCAGTTTTACTCGATGAGCTACATGAAAACGGTGATGAATGTAGAATCTGATCAAGTAGATTCTTTGTTAGGAATTGCTTTATTATTTGGTACACCTTTCTTTGTATTCTTTGGATGGTTGAGTGATAAAGTTGGTCGAAAATGGGTGATGTTAATCGGAATGATTGTCGCAGTATTCTCGTATCGACCAATTTACGAATCAATGTATCAAACAACAAATCTTGAAAACAAGGAAGTGATTGCAGCACAAACAATTGAAAAAACTGAAATCAAAAATATTGACGAAAAATCTGATTCTATTTATACAATTCAAAAATCATTTACAGATGGTACAACTTACAAACAAGTTACAACGCTTCATTTAGAAAATGGTCAAGCAAAAATTGTAGATGGAAAAGTAAGTGAAATTGTAAAAAAATCGACACATATTAATAGTGGTGATAAATGGAAATTAGTTGGATTAATTTGGATTCAAATTATTTTTATCACAATGGTTTATGGTCCAATTGCTGCGTTCTTAGTAGAAATGTTCCCTGTTAAAATTAGATATACATCAATGTCTTTGCCTTACCACGTAGGAAACGGAATTTTTGGAGGTCTTTTACCTGCTGTTTCTACTTATTTGGTAACAAATGCCAAAAACAACGGAGATCCACAGTTTTACTTAGAGGGTCTTTGGTATCCTATTGGAATTGCGGCTGTTTGTTTTATCATCGGAGCAATTTATATCAGTAATAAAGACAGAAATGTTAACTAAAAAACTAATTAGAAATGGAAACAATTAAAAAAATATTAGGAATCGTTTGGATCGCATTATCACTTGTTTTAGCCTACTTTTGTATCATGGAATTTGGAATTCCAAAATTATCATCAGGTTCGCAAGATGATTTAGTATTCGGAATTATTATTCTATTTGTCCTTACACCAATTATAGTTATTGGAATGGCACTTTTTGGATATTATGCTTTACTCGGCGAATATAGCGAAGAAAAAATGTAAAAAACTACACACGAAATCCTCAACACATGTTGGGGATTTTTTATATAAAATGTATTTTCAATAAACGTTTTTATTAAATCCATAAAAAACAAATCATAAAACGTTAATATCTTTTTAAGAGTTTTAGCATAGTTTATGTCAATTAATTTTAAAATCAACAAAGGTACTCGAAGTTAAACTGAAATATAATTCAAATACAAAAAACCTTGCAAATACAAAGCTTTTCATTTATAATATAATTTCTAAAATTGTTTTATATCTGTTCTTTTTCCGTGATAGAAAAGTATTTTCCAGTGTTCTGTTTTCGCATCAACTTCCCACCGCAAACGATCTTCCATCGCTTTTACACCATCTACATCATTCTTGAAAGCAGCATGATATTTAAAATAATTTAATTGAGGTAGATTGTCAGCTCCATAAAATACAATTTCATCATTTTCTTTGATCCAAAAAACTTGTTGAAACGGAACGTGTCCTCCTGTTACTTCGAATTTGATATTATCCGTTATATTTCCACTATCATCATTCATCCATACAATATTTTTGAATGATTTCAACTTTTCTAAACGATCATAGTTATAAGAATTATTTGTTTGAACAACCGCATAATCATACTCGCGTTGTTGAATATAAATTTTTGCTTCAGGAAAGTTACATACAAACTGATCCCCTACCCAATTTCCAATTCCGTTGATATGATCTTTATGTAAATGCGAAATCAATACTTTCGTAATTTGATTTGGATTAATATTATATTCGCGTAATTTTTTTAGAATGATAGGTTCACAATCTACTTCAGTTCCGAAACCACAATCAATCAAAATATTTTCATCTCCAATTTGTATCAAAAATGGACGAACAATAAGATTATATCCGTCAGCGGGATTTTTAACATCAATATTATCACCTAAATAATGAAACTCTTTTTTTGCATCAACATGAAAAACACCTTCTAAAAGAGGAATAACTTTCATTTACTTTTATTTTTTACAAAGGTAATTCGTTTAGATTCTCTCTACAAAAAAAGGCTTCCAAAATAGGAAGCCTTAAAAATTATTATGATTCAAATCTTATTTTACAATTGTCATTTCATCAACGATGTGTTTTGCTCCAGCAAATTTATCAACAACCCATAAAACATAACGAATATCTACAGAAATCGTACGTTGTAATTTAGGATCAAAGATAACGTCACCAGCCATTGCTTCAATGTTTCCGTCGAATGCAATACCGATTAATTCACCTTTACCATTCATTACCGGAGAACCAGAGTTACCTCCTGTAATATCATTGTTTGATAAGAAATTTACGTGTAAATATCCATCTTTATCTCCATATTGTCCATAATCTTTCGCTTTCGCTAAATCTAATAAACGTTGTGGATTTTCGAACTCTTCGTCACCTGCGATGTGTTTTGCAACTGTACCTTCTAATGTTGTGAAATAGTTAGAAGCAACATCTGGTTGACGTTTTGGATTTGTACTTTTTGGTAAATTTTGAATAGAACCGTAAGTTAAACGTAACGTAGAGTTAGCATCTGGATATAAAATATTTCCGATTTTAGACTCACGTAAACCTTTTACCAATAAACGGAAGTTTTTAGAATAAACATCATTCAATTTTGCTTGTTCATCAGTTTGCTTAGAAGCTCTTTCTACTAAAGCATTTGACAAAACATATAAAGGATCTTTTTTCAAGACTTCTACATCTGGAGAAATTAAGAAATTCTCAACTTGTTTTTGATCAGCGAAGAAACTTCTTTCAACAGCATCATTTACATAAGCTGTAAAGTTCTTGTTATTTTGCTTCGCTAAATCAGCAACATAAGGCGCTAAACCAGCTTCGCTCGCTTTAGAAGCATAAAGATTTAATTGAGCAGCCAATAAATCTTTTTCTAAAGGTAAATACATTTTTTCGTAATATGCATTGATTGCATTCTGAATTTTCGGACGCATTTCATCACGTTTTGCATCATTCGCTGCTGCATAGTTTTCTAATGCTTTTCCAATAGAATATGGCGCACTTGCTAAAGTTGAGTAACGCAATAAAATGTTGATGTAATTGTTATGACGAGCATCTAAATTTGTTTTCGCATAATAATTATTCAAATTCGAAACAACATCACCATATTCGGCTTTGTTTGCTCCTTTTAGAGCCCATTTATTGAATTTTTCTTCTTCTTTTGTTTTCTTCGCAACAGTTCCGTGAAGTTTTAAAGCTTCGATCATTCCATCACGATTTTTCCAATAGTTCGCAACTCCAGCATATTTAGAAGCATAATCAATATTTACTTTTTGATTTTGCTCCATATATTTTTTCATTTGATCCATTGTCACTTTAGAAGCTTCAACCCATGCAGGATAAGCGTACTCTACATTTTGAGCAACACCTTGCGCTGGCATCCAACGATTTGTACGACCTGGATAACCTAAAATCATAGCGAAATCATTTGGTTGATATCCTTTTAAAGAAACTGGTAAATGATGTTTTGGTTGCAACGGAACATTGCTTGTAGAATAAGCTGCAGGATTTCCATCTTTGTCACCATATACGCGGAACATAGAGAAATCTCCTGTGTGACGTGGCCATTCCCAGTTATCTGTATCTCCACCATATTTTCCAATAGAACTTGGAGGTGTTCCTACTAAACGTACATCCTCATAGTCTTGGTAAACAAAATAGTAATATTCATTTCCTTGGAAGAATGAACGAACAGAA
Source organism: Empedobacter sp. UBA5036 (assembly GCF_002415215.1). Taxonomy (NCBI): domain Bacteria; kingdom Pseudomonadati; phylum Bacteroidota; class Flavobacteriia; order Flavobacteriales; family Weeksellaceae; genus Empedobacter; species Empedobacter sp. UBA5036. The sequence goes on along the minus strand of NZ_DICC01000051.1, from coordinate 19,530 downwards.
ACAACATATTTTCCGTTTTCACTGTTCTCTTTTTCAATTTTTGCAATCTCTTGGTTAATCGCTTTTTCACGATCTAACTCAGACATTTTATCATTTACAACACCTAAAATACGTTTAGAAACATCATCCATACGAACGAAGAAACGTACTTTTAAGCTTTTTGGTTTTAACTCAGCAGCTTTATCTTTCGCCCAAAAACCATCTTTTAAGTAATCATGTTCTGGAGCAGATAATTCAGCAATAGCACCATAACCACAGTGGTGATTTGTCAAAACTAAACCTTGTCCAGAAACCATTTCAGCAGTACATCCACCACCAAATTGTACAATAGCATCTTTTAAAGAGTTATTGTTGATACTATAAATTTCTTCTGAAGTTAATTGTAAACCTTGTTTTTGCATATCACGGTGATTCAGACGCTCGATGAACATCAAAAACCACATTCCTTCGTCAGCTTTCACTTTAAAAGGAAAAAGCATAACCACTAAAAGCGTGGATAATAAAAATTTTTTCATTATTTGTTTGTCTTCAATTTTACGAATTGCTAAAATAATTGATTATCTGAAGTTCTCCTAATCTTTAAGTATTTAATAAAGTTTTACTGAGGTTTTATTGTTAAAAAAAGATTATTTTTATTTAATTAACACAAAATTTGAATCGTGAAAGTAAAAATTAAAATCATTAATCTACTTTAGGTTATGATTGGTTTTATAGAACAAAAAAATCCGAGAAAATCTCGGACTTTTTACTTTATATCAAAACTTAATTAAGCTTCTTTATTATCTTGAGGTTTATCCTCTTTTTTCTCTGCTGATTTAGCAGGTTTTTCTGTTCTCTCTGGTTTTGGCAACAAAGCTTTACGAGATAATTTCATTTTCTTTTTATCATCGTAACCTAAGAATTTAACATCAATTTTATCACCGATGTTTACAGAATCTTCAACTTTTTCAAGACGTCTGTGCTCTAATTCAGAAATGTGAACTAAACCTTCAACTCCTTTTGCAATCTCTACAAACGCTCCAAATGGTTTGATAGATTTTACAACTGAATGATATGTTTCACCAACTTCTGGAACGAAAGCAATTTGTTTGATTCTTTCTACAACACGATCGATGTTTTCTTGAATCACACCATTGATTTCTACACGTCCTGTTGTATCTAACTCAGTAATTGCAATAACTGTTTCAGTTTCTTTTTGCATTTCTTGAATTACTTTTCCTCCAGGTCCGATTACTGCTCCAATGAATTCTTTAGGAATTTCAATTACAACAACTTTTGGTGCATTTGGTTTCAATTGTGGACGAGGTGCTGGTAAAGTTTCTAATAATTTACCTAAAATGTGCTCACGACCTTCTTTTGCTTGTAACAAAGCTGTTTCCATGATTTCCATAGATAAACCTTGTACTTTAATATCCATTTGACAAGCTGTGATACCGTCTGCAGTTCCTGTTACTTTAAAGTCCATATCTCCTAAGTGATCTTCATCTCCTAAGATATCAGACAATACTGTAAATTTCCCTGATTTAGTATCTGTGATTAACCCCATTGCAATACCTGAAACTGGTTTCTTCATTTGTAAACCAGAGTCCATAATTGCTAATGTTCCTGCACAAACTGTTGCCATAGAAGAAGAACCGTTAGATTCTAATACTTCAGAAACAATACGAACTGTATAAGGACAATCGTCAGGTAACATTTGCGCTAAAGCACGTTGTGCTAAGTTTCCGTGACCAACTTCACGACGAGAAGTTCCTCTTAATGGACGAGCTTCACCTGTTGAGAATGGAGGGAAATTATAGTGTAAAAAGAATTTTTCGTCGAAGTTTGTTACAACTCCATCAACCATATTAGCATCTTTAGAAGAACCTAAAGTTACTGTAGCTAATGCTTGAGTTTCCCCACGTGTGAAGATTGCAGAACCATGAGTTGATGGTAAATAATCAACTTCTGTCCAAATTGGACGAATCGTTTTTGGATCACGTCCATCTAAACGAATTCCTTCGTTTAAGATTAATTGACGTACAGCTTCTTTTTGTACATCGTGGAAGTAAATGTGAGCAAAAGGAGTTACACGAGCTAACTCTTCTTCATCTCCTTCGTATTGAGCTAAGAAATCTGCTTCAACTTGAGCAAATTTATCACCTCTTTCGTGTTTATCAGATGGGTGTTTAGCGATATCATAAAATTTATCATATCCATAAGCCCATACTTTTTCGCGAATTTCTTCGTCGTGTGTTTCGTGGCTATATTCACGTTTTGGTAAAGATTTACCTACTTTCGCTGCTAAACTTTCTTGTGCTTCAATTTGTTTTTTAATCTCAGCATGAGCAAATTCAATTGCGTCTAACATTTCACGTTCAGAAATTTCGCTCATCTCCCCTTCTACCATTACAACAGAATCTTTAGAAGCACCAACCATAATGTCGATATCTGCTTGGTCTAATTGTTCTTTTGAAGGATTAATCATTAACTCACCATTCAAACGAATAACGCGAGCTTCTGAAATTAATGTGAAAGGAATATCTGTAATTGCAATGGCTGCTGATGCAGCTAAACCAGCTAAAGCTTCTGGCATTACATTTTTGTCGTAAGAAATAAGTGAGATCATGACCTGAACCTCAGCATGAAAGTCTTCTGGAAACATTGGGCGTAAAACACGGTCTACAAGACGCATTGTTAATACTTCATCATCTGATGGTTTTGCTTCTCTTCTGAAGAAATTCCCTGGGATGCGTCCTGCAGCGTAAAATTTTTCTCTATAATCTACTGTTAAAGGTAAAAAATCTACACCTGGATTTGCTTCTTTGTTTGCTACAACTGTAGCTAATAACATGGTGTCGCCCATGCGTACAACCACAGATCCGTCAGCTTGTTTTGCTAATTTCCCTGTTTCGATTGTAATTTCTCTTCCGTCTGAAAGAGTAATTTTTTCTGTGATCGCCTGTGGAATCATTCGTCTTCTTAGTATTTAATTCGTCTAAAGTTAAAGCCGTTTGCTTTAACTGCATTATATAAAGATAAATATCTTATTTTAATTTATAACAAAAAAAAAGGCAATTTCTACGTAATTGCCCTTTTATATTGTGTTTAAAATTACTTACGTAATCCTAATTCAGCGATAATCGCACGGTATCTTGTGATATCTTTTTTCTTTAAGTAGTTTAATAACGCTTTACGCTTACCAACTAACATAACTAATGATCTTTCTGTATTAAAATCTTTGTGATTTTTTTTCAAATGACCAGTTAAGTGGTTAATTCTGTAAGTGAATAATGCGATTTGCCCTTCTGCAGATCCTGTATCTGTTGCAGATTTACCATGCTTTGCGAATAATTCGCTTTTTACTTCTGATGTTAAGTACATGCCAATATTATTTAATAATTATTATGTAATGAGGTGCAAATGTACAACTATTATATGAAATAATAAACTTTGTACAAAAATAAAAGTGACCGATTGGTTAATTCGGTCACTTTTTAAAAATTTGGTTTAGTTTGATTTAGATAGATAATAGAAAGTGATGTTTTAATTTTCTACTAAATCAGATAGGTTTGTTAGTTGTAAAAGACTTGCTTTCACGATTTTTGGTTGGTAGGTTAAAAGTCGGCTTAGTTTTTTAATAAGTAATTAATAGGTTGGTTAATAATTATTAAAAATAGGTTTGGGTAGGTAAGATTAATCTTCTATAATTCGTATTTTTTTATTCGTGATAACTTTTATCGGATACACAATTTTTTCATTTTCTGTTTGTATTGTCATACATATATTATTAATTGCAATTATCACGCCTTTTGTCTCATCTTCTATGATTACTTTTTGTCCAATTTCAAAATTCCTATTTGTGTAAAACGACAATAATAATCTATAAATAATATCTTTAGAACCTAATCCAAATGCAATTGCCAATGTCAAAAATATTGATCCTAAAATTAATGACAGATTATTTGTAATTAGCTCTGTATTAACACCTGCTTGATTTAATGAAGTAATTATCGTAAAAATAAGGATGATATAAAAAATGATATTACTAATAATATTTGCTCCGTTTAAATCAATTGATTTAATTAAACTTCTTAAAAAAGTTTTGATATAGTTAGCCAAATAAAATCCTCCAGCAAATATTAACACTGCACTAAAAAATTGTGGCAGATAATCTACAATTCTTCCTATTTGGTTAGAAACGACTGTTAATCCAAAAATATCAGATCCTATAATAATGATTAACAAAATAATAAACAATCGTACAAATTGTAAAATAATCTTAGAAGGATCTATTTCAATAGAGGAGTTTTTCAACGCTTCACTGTTGTTTAAAGCATTTTTTAATTTATCTATCTTAGATAATTTTAATATGCACTTAGTCAATATTAGAATCAATCTTAGCAAGATATATGACAGGATAATGAATATAATACCTCCTACAACTTTAGGAAAAACGAGTACCATTTCTTGATATAAACTTTCTAACAAGCTAAAATTTAAACCTATATTCATATAATCTATTTATAGTTAACCTTCTTTATCTTTTTTGTTCGGTTTGTTAGTTGATTTTTTTCCGATTCCGAAGAAATTTCCAATTGTGCTTGGATATTTTACTGAAACCAAATCGGCTACCTCCAACGATAATTTTATTAAAGCAACATCATCCATAACTTTTTGTTTTATTGTTTCTGGAAGCTTTTCATTGGCTAGTATAGTCTTAAAAGGATTTTCCATTTTACAAAGCGTTATAAATTTTTAGTAAACGATTTTTTGCTCTATTCAATCTCATCTTAGTTGCACTTTCACCAATCTCTAAAGTTTCTGAAATTTCTTTGATTGAAAATTCATCTTGATATTTCATGAGTAATATAGATTTCTCTTCGACATCCAACTCCTTTAGGGACTGCGTTAGTTTTTCGATTTTTAATTCAAAAATTTCTTTGTCATCAATAATTTCATCATTATAGTTATCAACCAAATCATCCGTTACCGAATAATTTTTTCTTTCTTCTTTTATCTTTCGTTGCACATGATTGACACAAAAATTATATGTAAAAGAATATAACCAAGTAGAGAATTTAGATTTTGATTGATATGTTTTCAGTTTTACAAACAACTTTACAAATATATCGTGCGTCATATCTTGTGCCTCAGCTTGATCCTCTACAAAACTCAAACATTTATTATATACCGTATGTGCATACCTATCATACAATATACCGAACAAATGCTGATTTTTTGTTTCGACAATCTTATACACCAAAATGTCATCTGCAATATTTTCTATAGAATCTTTTGACATTTTAACTGCTTACATTTAATATGACACACCTATTCTTATTTGGTCACTCATTTTTTTAGCTTTTTTTATCAAAAAAAATTAAATAATTTTAATTTAATCGAATATCTATTTAAAATACAATAATATACAAAAAAAACCGACAAATAAAAATTTATCGGTTTTTTATGAATAATAATTAATTACGAATTATTTCTCCAAAACATCTAAGACATCTTGAAAACCTCCTCCATTAAAAATTTCGTCTACACCTTGCGCTTGCAAATATTGTGCAGCTTGACCTGAACGGTTACCGCTTCTACAAAAAACTACTATAGGTCTTGACATTGCTTTAAATTCCTCTACTCTTGTAGGAACTTCTCCTAATGGAATATTGATTGCATTTGGAACAAATCCATCTGTATCCAATTCAAAAGGCTCACGAACATCCACTAATGTTACATTAGCATTGTTTATTGCTTCAACTGTTGTCATTTTAATAATTCTATTTCTATTTTTTATCCAATCAATAATTTTGCCAAGCATCTTACCAAATTCTAATACGGTCTTTTGGTGCTTTGTACAATTTATCTCCTGGTTTTGTTTTAAACGCATCGTGGAACGCATCAATATTAACGATTGGTCCAAAAGAACGGTAATATCCAGGAGAATGTGGATCTGTTTTCACTTGATTTACTAAAGCTTCGTCAGTCGCTTTTGTTCTCCAAATAGTTGCCCAAGATAAGAAGAAACGTTGTTGCGGAGTATATCCATCTATGTTTCCGTAAGTTCCTTTATCTTTTAAATACATTTGCAAAGCATCAAAAGCAACAGAAGCTCCTCCTAAATCTCCAATATTTTCTCCAGATGTAAAAATTCCATTTACATGTGTTCCTGCTACTGGTTCGTAAGCATCATATTGTCTTGCTAAAGCACCTGTTGCTGCTTTAAATTTTTCTTCATCTTGAGGTGTCCACCAGTTCACTAAATTTCCATCTCCGTCAAATTTAGCTCCCGAATCATCAAATCCATGAGAAATTTCGTGACCAATAACTGCTCCAATTCCTCCAAAGTTTACAGCTGCATCTGCTCTATAATCATAGAATGGTGCTTGTAAAATTGCTGCTGGGAATACAATTTCGTTATTTGTTGGATTAAAATAAGCATTAACTGTTTGTGGAGACATTCCCCAACGTGTTTTATCTACTGGTTTTCCAAAATCTTTCAAATTATCTTGGAATCTCCATTGACTGTAAGCTAAATTATTTTCAATTAAAGATCCTCCATTTTTAATTGATTTAACTTCAAATCCTGAATAATCTTTCCATTTATCAGGGTAACCAATTTTAACCGTAAATTTATTTAACTTTTCAATTGCTTTTACTTTTGTATCCTTTGACATCCACTCTAAATTATTGATGTGCATATCAAACGATTTAAATAAATAACTAATCAATTCTTGCGCTTTTGCTTTTGCCTCTGGTGGAAAATTATCTTTCACATAAATTTGTCCTAATAACTCACCAACTGTTCCATTTACATAAGCCAAACCTCTTTTATCTAAAGCTCTTTGTTCTTTTTGACCAGATAATTTTTTACCATAGAAGTCAAAATTAATTTTTTCTAATTCAGTTGTAGAAGAATTAGAAAAAGAATCAATCAATTTGAATTTCAAATAATCTTTGATGATTGGTAAATTCTCTTGATTTATGATTTTATCTAAATTTTTGTAATAATCTAATTCACGGATGATTACTTTGTCAGGATTAATTCCGAAAGACTTTACAAACTTCACTACATCAACATTCTTAGAAAAAGCTCCTGCTTCCGATAATGTTACTAAATTATAAGATTTATTTGGATCACGGCTTTCTTCAACAGTTTTGATATATTTTGCCATCATTTTCTCGAAAGCAACAATTTTTGGTCCTTTTAAATCACGAGTTTTAGATCCTGTAAAAGGAAAAACTTGATCGATATATTGATTTAAGTTAGCTAAAGTTTCAGTATTTTTGGCATCCTCTTTTTGGTAATATGTTTTACCTAAAGTTAATCCAACACTTCCTAAATAAACAGCATTTTGCGTACTATTTTTCATATCAGTATAAACAGAAACACCATAAAATGGATTCTCTCCAATTGGAGTAACTTCTGTTAAATACGCTTGTAAATCTGTCAAATTTTTGATTGCATCAATTTGCTTAAAATATTTCTGAATTGGAGCAATTCCTGTTTTATTTCTAGCTTCCATGTTTGTGTAAGCTGAGTATAAGTCAGAAATTTTTTGTTCATTAGAATCTTGAGCATATTTATTATTCAATAAATCTTTTACCAATTTCAAAGAAACCTTATCTGTATTCTCTCTCAATTCATCGAAACTTCCCCATCTTGCTCTATCAGATGGAATTTCTGTAATTTTCATCCAATTACCATTTACATAATTATATAAATCATCTTGTGGACGAACAGACTTATCCATATAATTTGGATTAAAAGCCTGATATGATTCTTGCGCAATTGCTAAAACAGAAGTACATGCAAATGCAGCAACAAATAGTTGTTTTTTCATATTTCTACTAAGTATTTTTGATATGATATGTCGAAATTAATACGACCTTTGTTACAAATTTACTAAATAAAGTATTAATTATTCGTGCAATTTTTGACACTTTTGAAGAGGAAGATTAACATTTTTAAAACTTTCAAACCAAAACTCTTTATCATTTAAGATATTTTATATTGTAAAAAGCTTATTAAAACAGAAAATTTTTCTATATATATCATTCCATATTTATATATTTAACAAAAAACAATCGATTTCTTTATTAATATCTAAATATTATTTTACTATATCCATATTCAATAGAAAATCTTTAAATTTGGAACCAAACAAAAGTAACTTTTTAAGATGGAAACCAATACGATTTTGATCACCGGCGCTTTAGGACAAATTGGTTCTGAATTGGCTGAGAAATTAAAAACCATTCATGGAAAAAATAATGTAATTATTTCTGATATACGTGATCCTAAAGATGTTGATTACGACGGAATTTACGAAGTAATTGACGTAATGGATGCTGATCGAATAAAAGAAGTCATTGCAAAACACAATATTAAAACTGTTTATCATTTAGCGGCTCTACTTTCTGGTACAGCTGAAAAAAATCCAATGTTTGGTTGGAAATTAAACATGGACACTTTGCTTACTTTCCTTGAATTAGCGAAAGATAAAGTAATCGATAAAATCTTTTGGCCTTCTTCTATTGGTGTTTTTGGTCCAGATACACCAAAAGACAATACACCACAAAATACAATTCAAACTCCTTCTACAGTTTATGGCATTTCCAAATTGTCAGGAGAATATTGGTGCAAATGGTACCAACAAAATCATAATGTAGACGTTCGTTCTGTTCGCTTTCCTGGTCTTATTTCTTGGAAAACTCCTGCTGGAGGTGGAACTACAGATTATGCAGTTGATATTTATTACAAAGCAATTGAAGATGGAAAATATACTTCTTTCTTGAAAGAAGGAACTTATTTACCAATGTTGTATATGGATGATGCAATAAATGCCATTATTGAATTAATGTCTGCTGATCCAAAACAATTAGGTGAATTTAAATCTTATAATTTAGGAGGTTTAAGCTTCGCACCAGAACATTTAGCAGCAGAAATCAAAAAACATATTCCAAATTTCACAATCGATTATGCACCAGATTTCCGTCAAGCTATTGCAGATTCTTGGCCGTCTTCTATCGATGATTCTGTTGCAAAAGCAGATTGGGGATTTGAACCAAAATTTGATATCGATAAAATGACAACTACAATGTTAGACAATTTGAAAATAAAATTAGGTAAAGCTTAATTTTTTCTTACAATACAATATTTTAGGAATGCTCTTTGATAATTTTTGGTTAAAAAACCACAAAATATGTCAGGAGCATTTTCTAATTTAAAAAATATCGTCCATCTACTAAAATCTGTTAATTTAGAGCAATTAAATAAAATTTCTCAAAAAGTAGATTTACCTCTTTTAATGGAAAACTTTTCTAAACTTGATGATAAACAACTTCAAGGAATGATGAAAATGTTAAATCCAAATAAAAAACACAAAGAACTTCCTCCAATTGATGGTGATTTCTACGATGTTTTTCACACTTTAACTCCAGAACAGCGTGAATTACAATTAAAAGTAAGAGCTTTTATGGAAAAAGAAGTTAAACCAATTGTTAATGATTATTGGCTTCGCGATCAATTTCCTTTTGAATTAATTCCAAAATTTAAAGAACTCAACATTTGTGGCGTCACTTATGATGGTTATGGTTGTCCAAATTTACCTTTTATTATGGAAGGCGTTTTGGCTATGGAAATGGCTCGTGTAGATGCTTCGATTGCAACTTTTTTTGGCGTACAATCTGGTTTGTCTATGGGATCAATTTATATGTGTGGATCGGAAGAACAAAAAGCAAAATGGTTACCACAAATGCAAAAATTTGATAAAGTTGGAGCTTTTGGATTAACTGAACCCGAAGTTGGTTCTAGTGCGGCAGGAGGTTTAACAACAACGTGTAAAAAAACAGAAGAAGGTTGGATTTTAAACGGTCAAAAGAAATGGATTGGAAATGCGACTTTTGCAGATTTAGTGATTATTTGGGCAAGGGATTTAGATGATGGTGAAGTAAAAGGTTTTATTGTCGAGAATAATAATCCTGGCTTTTCTGTAGAAAAAATTAAAGGAAAAATGGCTTTACGAATTGTTCAGAATGGCTTGATTACTCTGAAAGATTGTTTAATTACAGAAGAAAATCGTTTACAAAATGCTAATTCATTTAAAGACACGGCAAAAGTATTGCGAATGACGAGAGCTGGAGTTGCTTGGATGGCAACTGGATGCGCTCGTGGAGCATATGAAAGCGCTTTGGATTACACTCGAAATCGAAAACAATTTGGAAAACCAATTGCTTCTTTTCAAATGATACAAGGACATTTGGTAGAAATGTTATCTAATTTAACAGCAATGCAAACTTTAGTTTTTCGCTTATCTGAAATGCAAGACGAGGGAATTTTACTAGACGAACACGCATCTTTAGCTAAAGTTTTTTGTACAATGAGAACACGCGATGTCGTTTCACGAGCACGAGAAGTAATGGGCGGAAATGGAATATTATTAGAGCATGACGTCGCTCGTTTTGTTGCCGACTCCGAAGCCATTTACAGCTACGAAGGCACAAAAGAAATCAATTCGCTTATTGTAGGTCGATCTATCACAGGATTTAGCGCGTTTGTATAAATAAAATTTAAAAATCCCAATAAATTAATTTATTGGGATTTTTTATCTACTTTTTGTTCTCCAAAAAAGTTTCAAAAGCTTTTTCGAATTCTTCTAATGTGATTAAATGTGTCATTTCAGCATCAAAAATCTGTTCGATATTTCCGTTTTGTTTTTGAAGATTTTCTACAAATTCAATCTGAAATTTTGGTTCGATCACATCATCTTTTAATCCTGTAAAAATTAAATTTGATTTTGTTGGAACTCCTTTTAATAATTGTTCTGGCAAAAAAGGTTTTAAACGTTCTACCGCTATTACAGCAGGATTAAACATCAAAACTGGAACATTTAACAATAATCCCAAATAATAACTTATCATTCCGCCTAAACTTGTCCCTGCAATAAATTCGATTGGTTCCTTTGTAAAATGTTCAATCAAATCTTGAATCAAAGTTGGAGCATTATCGTAATCAATTGATGGTGCATAACATTCTCCCAAAGAATCTAAATATTCTCTCTTTTCATCTGTTACAAAACCTTGGTAGCCGTGTAAGTATGCAAATTTCATTTGTTTAAAATTTTAATAATTTGATACTGAAAACTTTCAGTAGTTAATGTAAAAATACTAAAAAACCCTTTCAGAAAATTTCAGAAAGGGTTAAAGTTATATAAAAAAATCTTTTTAGTTTACTGATTCAGTTTCCTCTACAGATTCTTCTTTTTGAGTATTTGGTAATTCTCCTTTGAACAAGAACGAAATAATTTCTTTGTTCACTGTATCCAACATTCTTTGGAAAATATGGAAAGATTCTTGTTTGTAAACAACCAACGGATCTTTTTGCTCGTAAACCGCATTTTGAGACGTTTTACGTAAATCATCAACATCACGTAAATGCTCTTTCCAGTTATCATCAATCAAACTTAATACAACTGATTTTTCGAAATCTTTTATTAAAGTTTTACCTTGAGATTCGTATGCTTCTTTCAAATCACAAACAACTGTCATTTGACGAATTCCGTCTGTAAATGGTACTTGAATACGAGAGAACATATGTCCTTGATTCTCGAAAACATTCGAAATTACTGGGAAAGCTGTTTCTGCAACATATTTCATACGTGCTTTGTAATCTTCAATTGCTGCGTCGTACGTAATATTTGTTAAATCTTTGATTGATTTAGATCTAAATTCATCTTCAGTAACAGGAGTTCCCATTGTAAAGAATTTAATTAAATCTAATTCATATTGATCAAAATCTTCGAAATCTTTGTTAGATTTTACAACAGAAGCCGCAACATCATAAATCATATTTGCAATATCAACTTCCAAACGATCTCCGAACAATGCATTGTGACGACGTTTGTAAATTACTTCACGTTGTTTATTCATTACATCATCATACTCTAACAAACGTTTACGAATACCGAAGTTATTTTCTTCTACTTTTTTCTGTGCACGCTCGATAGATTTTGTAATCATAGAATGTTCAATCACATCACCATCTTTGTGTCCCATACGGTCCATTAATTTTGCAATTCTTTCTGAACCGAATAAACGCATTAATGAATCTTCTAATGAAACGAAGAATTGAGATGATCCTGGATCTCCTTGACGACCAGCACGACCACGTAACTGACGGTCTACACGACGAGAATCGTGACGTTCAGTACCAATAATTGCTAAACCTCCAGATTCTTTTACTTCTTTCGTTAATTTAATATCGGTACCACGACCAGCCATATTCGTTGCAATTGTTACAGCTCCTGGTTTACCAGCTTCTGTTACAATATCAGCCTCGCTTTTGTGTAATTTTGCATTTAAAACATTGTGATTAATTCCACGTAATTTTAATGCTTTTGATAATAACTCAGAAATCTCAACATTAGTTGTTCCAACTAAAACTGGACGTTTGTCATCTTGAGATAAACGAACAATTTCCTCGATTACTGCTTTATATTTTTCACGATTTGTTTTGAAAACAATATCGTTTTTATCGTTACGTAAAATTGGGCGGTTTGTTGGAATAGAAACAACATCTAATTTGTAAATTTCCCAGAACTCACCTGCCTCAGTTTCCGCTGTACCAGTCATACCTCCTAACTTATTGTACATACGGAAATAGTTTTGTAATGTAATTGTCGCAAACGTTTGTGTAGCTGCTTCAATTTTTACATTCTCTTTCGCTTCAATTGCTTGGTGCAATCCATCCGAATAACGACGACCATCCATAATACGACCTGTCGATTCGTCAACGATTTTTACTTCACCTTCAACCACAACATACTCGATATCTTTTTCGAATAATGTATATGCTTTTAACAATTGGCTTAAAGTATGGATACGCTCAGATTTGATTGAGAAATCACGGAAAAATTCTTCTTTCATTTGAAGAATTTCTTCTTTAGTTTTTCCTGAATTTTCGATCGCTCCAATATTTGTCGAAACATCTGGTAAAATGAAGAAATTTTCATCTTCCATTCCTTTAGACAAATACTCGATTCCTTTATCTGTTAAATCTGATTGATTTTGTTTTTCATCAATAACAAAGTATAAATGCTCGTCAACTTTTGGCATTTCACGGTTATTATCCTGAATAAAATGCGCTTCTGTTTTTTGTAATTGAGCACGAATACCATCTTGAGATAAGAATTTGATTAATGGTTTATATTTTGGTAAACCACGGTAAACTTGGTATAATTTGAAACCACCTTCTTTTAAATCTCCTTGTTTGAATAATGTTTTTGCTTCGTTTAATGTTTTTCCTAACATCTCACGTTGCATTTGATATAAACGATCAATTTTTGGTCTTAATACATCAAATTCGTGACGATCTCCTTGTGGAACTGGACCAGAAATAATCAATGGTGTACGAGCATCATCAATTAAAACTGAATCGACCTCATCGACAATCGCAAAATTTAATTCACGTTGCACCAAAGCATCTGGCGTGTTTGCCATATTGTCACGTAAATAATCGAAACCAAATTCGTTATTTGTTCCATAAACAATATCAGATGCATACGCATCACGACGACCTGGAGAGTTTGGTTGGTGATTATCAATACAATCTACTGATAAACCATGGAAAGAGAAAATTGGACGCATCCACGCCATATCTCGTTTTGCCAAGTAATCATTCACCGTTACTAAGTGAACTCCACGACCAGTTAATGCATTTAAGTAAATTGGTAAAGTTGCAACCAACGTTTTACCTTCCCCTGTTTGCATCTCCGCAATACGACCTAAGTGTAAAGCCGTACCACCAATAAACTGAACATCGTAATGAGACATATCCCATGTTACTTGACGACCAGCTGCATCCCAAGAGTTTTTCCAGATTGCAGTGTTATCATCTTTAAGAGAAACGAAATCGTGTCCACGATTTACCAAAACTTTATCAAACTCAGAAGCTGTCACTTCTAACGTTTCGTTTTCAGTAAAACGTTTCCCTGTTTCGCGCATTACAGCAAAAGCTTCTGGTAAGATTTCTAATAAAATCTTCTCTTCTACTTCGTATGCTTCTTTATTGATTTTATCAATTTTAGCGTATAAATCTTCTTTTACACCAAAATCTTCTGTTTCCTCAACTTGTTTTTTTAACTCTTCAATTTGAGTTTTGAAATCTTTAGTCGCATCAGCTAATTTAGCTTTAAACTCTAAAGTTTGCCCTCTTAATTCATCAATTGATAATGAACTAAGCTTTTGACCAGCTTCATTCGCTAAGTCAACATATTTTCGTAATTCTTTTACATCTTTGGCATTCTTATCACCTAAGAAACCTTGTAAAATTTTGTTTAAAATATTCATATTTTTCTGCGTTCTTCGTCAAAATTAGCCACAATATATTTGAGACTAATTAAGATGCAAATATACGTTAACTATGTTAGTTATAGATTATAGAATCGAAAAAAGCCCCAATTTGGGCTTTTTTATTTTTAATATTCGTCCTCGTTCCAAAGGAAATCGTCATCCGTTGGATAGTCAGCCCAAATTTCTTCAATGCTTTCGTAAGAATCTCCTTCATCCTCAATAGATTGTAAGTTTTCTACAACTTCCAAAGGTGCACCAGTACGAATTGCGTAATCAATTAATTCATCTTTTGTTGCTGGCCAAGGTGCATCACTTAAATAAGATGCTAATTCTAAAGTCCAATACATAGCTTATATTTTTTATTATTAGTAGAGACAATTAAACTCTAATTTATTTTCTAAAATTTGATTTTTTGCAAATCAAATAATCTGCCAAAGTCAAACTGTCAGTATTTATGTTAAAATTAAATTTTTTCGTTCTCTATATTTATTTAATTTTATGCCTAAATATAACGAAAATGGACACGAATATAACAAAATTATTTGCAATAAAATATCCAATTATTCAAGGTGGTATGATTTGGAATAGTGGTTGGCGATTAGCGTCAGCTGTAAGTAATGCTGGAGGACTAGGTTTAATAGGTGCTGGAAGCATGTATCCTGATGTTTTACGCGAGCATATAAAGAAGTGTAAAGCTGCTACAAATCATTCTTTTGGCGTTAATGTTCCAATGCTTTATCCGAATATTGAAGAAATTATGCAAATTATTGTGGAGGAAGGTGTAAAAGTTGTTTTTACTTCTGCCGGAAATCCAAAAACGTGGACAGAAACTTTAAAAAAAGAAGGAATAACTGTTGCACATGTTGTCAGTAGTGCCAAATTTGCATTAAAATCTCAAGATGCAGGAGTGGATGCTGTCGTGGCAGAAGGTTTTGAAGCTGGCGGACATAATGGCAGAGAAGAAACCACTACACTTTGTCTTATTCCGAATGTGAAACGTCAAATCGATATTCCATTAATTGCTGCTGGAGGAATTGGAACAGGTTCTCAAATTTTAGCAGCATTTGCATTAGGTGCAGATGGAGTACAAATTGGTTCTCGTTTTGCTGCAACTCAGGAATCTTCTGCTAATCAAGCTTTCAAAGATGTGATTGTAAATGCGCAAGAAGGTGACACGCAACTTACATTGAAAGAATTGGCTCCTGTTCGATTGATTAAAAATGAGTTTTATAATCAAGTTCAAGAAAAATATCAACAAGGCACAACCGCAGAAGATTTGAAAGAACTTTTGGGTAGAGGACGTTCTAAGAAAGGAATGTTTGAAGGCGATTTGGTAAATGGAGAATTAGAAATTGGTCAAGTTTCGTCATTAATCGATTCTATTCCGACAGTTGCAGAAGTTTTCGACGATTTATTAGTAGATTATCAAGTTGCAAAAGATAAATTAATTCGATTATAATCATCGTTCAGTTTTAAACACTATAAAAAAGCTGTCAAAAATTTTTGACAGCTTTTCGTTTTATAATCTTCCTTGTTCTTTTAATTTCCAATAACGCATTAGTCCATTAACAGACATCCAGCATGGATTGGCATATTCATACACCTGAATTTGATCTTCTGTTAAACCTAAGTCTTTATAGTTTTTTGTGACATAATCGACAAAAACAGGGACAATTTCTTCGGTCGGAATTTTATCATCATACATCGGTTTGATATAATTTGACCAATCATCTAAAGCTTTTTCTAATTGATCAAAATGATTTTCTAAATCTTCGTGATAACCATAATGCGTCGGATAAATTCCTTTTGCATTAATTTTTCTCAATTTAGCAATCGATTCTTTCCACAATTCAATATTAATATCTGGCGGCGGACAAGGAGGCGAAACAGGTCCATTTTCTATCTTCACCCCCGCTACATCACCTGTAAAAATAACATCGTCCAACACATAAGCATTGTGATGAACAGCATGTCCAGGCGTATAAACAGTCTGAAAAACAGCATCACCAAACTCCACACTTTGTCCATCTGCCAAACCAACCAAATATTCTTCGTCAATTGGTTTCATTTCTCCCCACAAACGATCCATATCGTCACCATAAATCATTTTTGCAGATTCCCACAATTTCTCAGGATTTTTCAGATGCGGTAAACCAATCGGATTTAAAAAAATTGTTGCGCCATGTTCTGTAAATTTCCATGCAGCACCAGCGTGATCAAAATGAATATGTGTAATTAATATGTTTTCAATATCGATTACCCGCCAACCTAAAGCTTCTATTCCTGTTTTCAGATTTTCGAAAGTGGAGTATGGGCCCGGATCGACTAAAACCGGTCCCTGTTCTGTTTCGATTAAATAAGTTGCGATAGCTTCCTTTTCATTTTGAAAATTCAGGTCTATTGTATGTATTTTTGGCATGCTATAATATTTCTTCTATGGTATATTTTATTCCATTAAATTCTATTTTATCGCCGGCTCGTTTTCCAACCAACGCTTCAAAAATAGGTGCTTGTGTACTAATTCCTACAAACTTTTTATTTTCCCATTCGAAATCTTTGAAAGATAAACCAATAACAAAATTAACTTTGTCAGTCAAAACAACATTTCCTTCCGTTATTTCATCAATCAACTCAGGGCGAAGTACTCTGAAGTTATTTAAATCTTCTGTTGCTTGATTAATTCTTATTTGTAAATTTCTGGCGGAATCTGTCGACTGACTTTGTTGTGCAAAATCATCAAGCTCTAAACTCGATTCTTCATCTAAATCAGCACTTTCAGTATAAATTCGCTCCGATTCTTTTAAGGCGTTTATTTCATCTTGTTTAAGTTGAATAAGATGCTGAATGACATCTTTTCTGATATGTTTTTTATTCATTTTTGTAGTTTTAAGTTTAGATAAACTTACAAAAAATAAAAAACTCCTGAACTATTCATTCAAGAGTTTTTTACTACTATATTTAATTATCCTGATGTTATTGAGCGAAGCTATAGCGTGCACCTCCCGGACTGAAAATAGATAACATTCTACTTTTTTGTCCTTCAGAGAACATATATAATCCTCTATCGTCACTATAATCCATATAATTCATGGTCATTTCGACAGGAGATCCTGAACATGTACTATAATGAGGGTATGCAGGGACACCATAGTTTGGTGCATTATGATAAGGCGTATCGTTCACATAATCTGTTAGACATCCACCACCATCTCCCCAAATGTGACGTAAATTCATCCAGTGCCCAACTTCATGAGTAGCTGTTCTCCCTAAATTGAACGGGTAAGTTGCTGTTCCTGTATTTCCAAAATATCTTGAATCAATTACCACTCCGTCTGTTGCAGAACTACCCCCGGGAAATTGTGCATAACCCAGAATACCACTTCCGATTGTACAAACCCATAAATTAAGTTTTGTTGTAGGGGAAGTTGGCAGAATTCCTGTACTTTTCTTCATGGCATCATTTGTTCCCCAAGAAGTTTTTGTTGTTTGTTTTCTGTTCACCGTTTCTAATTCAAATTTAATCCCAACATTTGCTTTTACATTTGAAAACAAAGCGGGTACCTGTGAAAAATCAGCATTCTGTGCATTGAAATCTTTATTTAAAACATCAATTTGAGATTGAATCTGAGCTAAAGAAATATTTTCAGCGGCCGTTTTATACAAAACATTTACAACAACAGGGATAACAATAGTTCCATTGACTAGTTTTCCTTGCATTTTTTCAAAGTTTTGGGCATGGGCTTCAATATCTGCCATTTTTGAGGCCAGATTAGGATTTTCTGATAGCTGTAATTTTAAAACTTCATCAGAAGCGCACGTTCGACTTGCAACTTTTTGATTAGCAGATTCTGCTTGAGGATCCATTTCGTTTTTAGTGTCATCACTACAAGCTGTGAATACAGCAAGTGTAGCTAATGTAAAGATAAGTTTGTTCATATTATTGTTATTTAATTAGTGTTATTTAATTAGTGTCTACTAAAAATACAATAATATTTATTAAAAACATGAATAAAATCATATTTTAACA
This sequence comes from Empedobacter sp. UBA5036, assembly GCF_002415215.1. Lineage (NCBI taxonomy): Bacteria > Pseudomonadati > Bacteroidota > Flavobacteriia > Flavobacteriales > Weeksellaceae > Empedobacter > Empedobacter sp. UBA5036. The sequence continues at coordinate 1,166 of NZ_DICC01000051.1, read as the reverse complement.
ATAGAAACAATTACAGGTACATAATAGTTTGCAAGAATGGAAGTTAAATTGAAAAAATATCACATCTGATTTTATGGAAGAATTTCATTGATTTCATCCTCCAGTTCATATTTGGTCATGGCTTGATCATGAAAAACAACTTTTTCTCCTTTATTGTAAATAATTGTAACAGGAATATTTCCACCCCACTTGGAATCGAAAGAAGGAATCCATTCATTCATCCGTTTGGTATCATCCAACAAAACAACTTCTGCATTTATCTTATTGTCAACCATAAATTTCTTTACTTTATCGATAATTTTTGGTCGATCCAACGAAACCAACAACATCTTGAAATTTGGATTGTCTTTGTATTTTTCATTAATTTCCATAAACGCAGGAATCTCCTCTACACAAGGTGCGCACCACGTTGCCCAAAAGTTAACCACCACAATTTGATCTTTATAATTTGCTATTTTTTCGTGCAAAGCTTCATATTTTACAGTTTCTACAGATTGTGCATTTACAGTAGAAAAAGCCAAAATTCCCATTAAACCAAGGAAAGAAAATAGTTTCATATTTACTTTTTAAAAATATTTGTTCAAATGTAATAGAACAAGAATCAATCCAAGCTATTTTTCTCGAAATTTTGTTGAATAGAATATTAAACCGATTTTTGTAAAAAAATAATCAATTTGTTTTCAAAAGAAGATGCTTATCGCATAAAAAAGGATTTTTGGATTTCGTATGGAACGTATATGAAATTGCAGATGAATGCCGAAGGAACGCGTATTAATTGGATAAATTACAAAACGGATATAAAAGGTGTTTATTTTAGAACGGATGTCGAACGCAAGTTTGCAGAGGTTTCGATTGAAATTTCGCATCCAGATCCGTCAGTTCAACTGATGATCTATGAACAGTTTGAGGAATATGAAAATGTTTTGGAAAATTATCTTGGCGAAAAATGGATTTGGACAAAAGAAGATTATGACGAAGACGGAAAAATGATTTCGACAATAAAAATACGTTTAGAAAACATTAGTATTTTTAGAGAAACCGATTGGCCGCAAATTATTCCGTTCCTAAAAGATCGAATGATTAATTTGGATGAATTTTGGTGCGATCACAAAGATAGTTTTGAGATTTTTAAAGAATTATAAAGCAAAGAATCCGTCTCACAACTT
>NZ_DICC01000052.1:0-69332 GCF_002415215.1 Empedobacter sp. UBA5036 | reverse complement strand
GGCTAGGTCCGAAAATATACCAAAAATAAACTAACATTCCCAACAGATTACGCGAACAAAAAGTCAATTAATCGATCGTTAATGCAAATCTCAAAAAAATGGACACAACCAATTCATAATTGGGGAATAGTTTTAAATCAATTTTTAACTATATTTGAAAAATGGGTTTAACTATAAAAAAATCAAACCCACCTGAAATATAATTACACAGAATTTTGGACACTGTCTTTTTATATGTTTTTTAATTATTGTTTAAATAATTCATTAAATTTTCTCTCCTCCTCTTTCATCATTTCATCAAATTCTACTTGAGTTATCGATTTACCTTTTGTTGGTTTATTTATTTTTAATTTATCACTCACTTCAACTTTTGTTGCTAAATAAATTTGTTTGTTTACGGAATTTTCTTCTTTATTCGTCAAAATTAATTTTAGAATAATTCCTGGTAATCCTTCATAATTAGAAGGTCCATTTTTTATTTTAATTGTTGACGCATACCAAGCTTCAACAAATGAATTTTCAGAAACTTGTAAAGTTGCTTTTTTAACATCGAACCCTAAAATTTTATCTTTATCTTTTGCTAATATCCAATTTTTGGTTGTTATAGAATCGGTTATTAACATTTTTTTTCCGTTATAGTTCACTTCAGAAAGAGTTGATTTGTCAACTAAATTTTTATAATAAATTCCTCCTGGTCCACTTATAAAGGAAATTGAGACTCCTGATCTACCCTGAGAGTTATCAATTCTATCTATTCTTTGGAAAAGCGATTCTTTATCAGAACTTAAAAACTCAAAATACAATCTATTTTCGTTACTGTTTTTTAATCGTTCTTTGACAACAGCATCTTTTGCATTTTCAATATCAAATTCATTTCGAAATTCGTATTCTATTTGTATTTTTTCTTGACAAAATGTATTTACAAAACACAATAACATTACAAATGAAAGTATATTTTTCATATAGATTCTTATTTTTTTCTAATTTCTGTGGCTTTGGATAGTTAATTGAATCATAAATTATTTTCCCATTCAAATAATAATTCTATATCTATTCTTTCTCCTTTTGGGAATATAAAATTACTGTCTATTTTTCTTAATTTTTCTTTAACTCTTTCTGGCGTTTCAAATTTTAATTGTGGATATTCTTTGATGCTTTTTACAGCATACGTTTTATTTTCTAAAGGATTTTTTATTGTACTTACTTCTATCTTTTTCACGTCCTTTAATTGCCAAGAATATCTCCCGCTGTCTTCATTAACACTTACTATTGCGCCAGGAAGTCCATGCAATTTCCATGGTCCAACATTTACAGGAATATCTAATGTGTACCAAGCTGTATAGTTTCGCCCTCTGAAAGTAGCAGTCGCTTTTTTAAGATTATAATCATTTTCTACTTTTGTTTCATTTGATAATTCCCATTTGATAGTTGGTATTTTTTCTGTAAAATTCATCATTTCAATATCAATCTGTTCTTGAATGACCATTTCTAATTTTTTGAAATTACTATAAATTAATTCATTATCAATCACCTTTTCATCTATAACTAATGAAGTGCTGTTTTTTTCACTCTTTGCTTTTTCTTTTAGTTTTATTACCGTATATAAACTTACCTTATTAGGAACGTCATATACTAATGTTGTGTTATATGTATTTGTTCTATTCAATATTGAAACATGATTATTGAACTGATAATCAAGCTTATAGATTTGCGCATAAATAGAATTAGCAATACAAAATAAAACTATTAATAATAGTGGCTTTAATTTCATTTATTATTTATTTTATAATAGCCTGATTAATTATAATCAGGCTATATTAATGTAGTTGATATTAGTTAATTCAATTATGAATGATCTGCAATATATTGCTCTAAATACTTATCAGCTTGATAATTACAATTTAACTCTGAAGTAGCATAAACTATTGTATAAGCAAGTAATTTACCATTACCATCACGAATTGTTATTTCACAATTATTAACATCTTCAGAAGTATTATAATTTATAACTGATGATAATTCTTTAACTTCATTTGTAATTTTTGTTTCTGTTTCGTTTGCCATAGCAAAAGTTCCGATAAGTGCAAAAGCACTTGCTAATAAGATTTTTCCATTTTTTTTAGTTTAAATATTGTTGTTAATATTTCTAAATTAATATTTTTTTTAAAAAACAAAAAATTTTAAATACTTAATTTAAGAAATATTTAAAAATGAAGTTTTTTACATTAGAGTTGAAATATCTTATAACACCTTTTATGTTAAGTAAAAGGTGTTTTTTATATTTTAGAATATCAATTTTCAAGTGGATATTTTCTTCAAAAAGTTATAGTACAATAACTAATTCTACATTTATTGTGTTTAACCAAATCCACTACTCTACTAAATCGTTAAAAATTAATCAAAAAACAGAAGAAGTATCTTATAACATTCAAAACGTTTGTACTTTTGTCTTATAAAAAAATATCCAATATGAAGCATCAAGCAGTAGAAGGTTTTTCGAAATTATCGAAAGAAGGAAAAATTGAATGGGTTGTCAATGAATATTTGAATGGCGATGAAAAAGCAATTCAAATCATGAAACAATATTGGAATGATGATGCAGATTTACAAAAACTGCACGACGAATTTTCAGAAAATACAGTTTCTAATTTCTATATGCCGTTTGGTTTAGCACCAAACTTTTTAATCAACGACGAATTATATGCCATTCCAATGGCTGTTGAAGAGTCGTCTGTTGTTGCTGCGGCTTCTAAAGCTGCGAAGTTTTGGCAAACACGTGGTGGTTTCAAAACAACTATTTTATCCACAACAAAATTGGGTCACGTTCATTTTATGTACGAAGGCGACAAAGAAAAGTTACAAAATGCATTTGAAACAACGATTAAAAATCAATTAATCGAAACGACAAATGATATCACCAAAAACATGCGTGCGCGTGGTGGTGGTATTTTAGCTTTGGAATTAATTGATAAAACTGCTGATTTAGAAAACTATTATCAAATAAAAGCGTCTTTCGAAACAATGGATTCGATGGGTGCAAACTTTATCAATTCTTGTTTAGAACAATTTGCCAAAACATTACGCAACGAGATAGAAGCTGATTCTACTTTTACAGATGATGAAAAAGATTCAGTTCAAATCGTGATGTGTATTTTATCGAATTATACGCCAGATTGTATTGTTCGTGCAGAGGTTTCTTGTCCTGTTGAGCAATTGGCAGAAGGAAATGTAACCTCAGAAGAGTTTGTAGAAAAGTTTTTGCGCGCTGTTCGCATTGCAGAAATAGAACCATATCGTGCAACAACACATAACAAAGGAATTATGAACGGAATTGATGCGGTTGTGATTGCAACAGGTAACGATTTCCGTGCTGTAGAAGCTTGTGCGCATACATATGCGGCGAAAGATGGGCAGTATTCTTCGTTAACACACTGTGAAGTGAAAGATGGAGTTTTTCGTTTTTGGATTGATTTACCAACTGCTCTTGGTACAATTGGTGGATTGACAGCTTTGCATCCGTTAGTAAAATTAGCAATGGGAATTCTTGGGAAACCGAATGCTAAAGAATTGATGGGATTTGTTGCTGTTGCAGGTTTAGCGCAAAACTTTGGTGCATTACGTTCTTTGGTTACAACTGGAATTCAGAAAGGTCACATGAAAATGCACTTAATGAATATCTTGAATCAGTTAGAAGCAACTGAAGAAGAAAAGAAATATTTTGTCAATTATTTTAAAGATAAAACGGTTTCTCATCACAATGTTATCGAAGAGTTTTGCAGATTACGTGGTGTAAAAAATGTAGAAGAGATCAAAAAAGAGAAGTAATCTAACAAATGCGAATTTGGTCTGTTCATCCGAAATATCTCGATGCAAAAGGAATTGTAGCACTTTGGCGCGAAACGCTTTTGGCAAAAAATGTTTTGGAAGGCAATACAAAAGGTTATAAAAATCATCCGCAATTAATTCGTTTCAAATCAATTGAAAAACCGCTTGAAGCGATTAATCAATATTTAGCAGAAGTTTGGGACGAAGCCACAAGACGAGGATATAATTTTGACCGAAATAAAATTGATTTTGATTTTACAAAGATTAAAATTGAGGTTACAACAGGTCAAATGCAATATGAATTCAACCATTTATTAAAGAAGTTAGAACAAAGAGATCCTGAGCGATTCAAACAATTTGAAAACCTCAAAATGGTTGATTGCGCAGAGATTTTCGAAGTAAAAGAAGGAGAAATAGAAAAATGGGAGATCATTTCTTAGAAGAATATTTTGCGAAAGCAAAAGAAAAACAACGTGAACATAAAAAGTTTTTGGAGAAGTTGAAAAAGAAACCACCTAAAAACTTGGATCAGAAAATGGAAGAAATCCACGAAGATGTTTTCAATCGTATTGATTGTCTTTCTTGCGCGAATTGTTGCAAAACAACTGGTCCACTTTTTACACAAAAAGATATTGAGCGTTTAGCGCATGTTTTTCGAATCAAACCAAGTCAATTTATTGATAAATATTTACGAATTGATGAAGATAACGACTACGTTTTACAGCAGTTGCCTTGTCCTTTTTTGGATAGTGATAACTATTGTTTGGTGTACGAAGATCGTCCGAAAGCATGTCGAGAATTCCCACATACCGATCGCAAAAAGTTTTATCAAATAAATCATTTAACGATAAAAAACACATTGATTTGTCCAGCAACTTATGAAGTTGTCGAACAAATGCAGAAAGAAATAAAAGTATAAATGGATACACTCTTAAAAATAATCGCATTTATTATGTTGATATTTCCGACAATTTATCAAGGAATTGCTGGATTTAGAACCAAAGATGCTACTGTTGTAAAAAAAATTGCTTGGCGCGCCGTTTTGATGCAAATCATGGGAACGCTTTTGGCTTATTTTATCTTCATAAAAATTGGTCAAGACAAACAAGTTGCCATTTATGTTGGCTTTATGTTTTTTACATCGGTTGCAATTTTAGTGCTGATTCAAAACATTTTGATTTACTTAAAAAATAATAGTAATAATTAAAACGTCGCTCTATGAGCGACGTTTTTTTAATATCATTAAGCTAATAAATTAACGTATTGTTCTGCTTTTTCGGTTAGTTTAGTTTTTACTTGATCATAATTTGAATCAAAAAAACTTCGTAATCTGAACTTTGATTTTTTGGTTTGAATAGTTAGAATTTGATTGCGATTCAAGCGAAAAATGTCTTCTTCTTCGTACAAATAATAAATTGCTCGATATGGAATTTCATCTTTTTTGAAAATTGTTCTGATTTCGAACGTTTCTTCTTTTAACGTAAATAAGGTCAAATTAAACGTTAAATCGTATAAAATAGACATCGATGCAAGTAAAGAAATCATGAAAACGCCAATGCGTAAAAAAGGTTCGTCTATCCAAAAATTTCCTCCAAACCAAAAAGCTTTGACAAACGTGAAGTTAACCATCATTAATAATAGAAAAATGATGATGAGAAGAAGTGTTTGCCAACTAAGTTTAGATTTTACCATCTCTCATTGGATTTGTACTAATTTACAATTTTTTTGAACAGGTTTAGAAAATTTTTCTACAAATAAAAAACCTCAGATAAATCTGAGGTTCATTATATTAAAAAAAATGTTATGTTATAAAATTTCAATACTAAAACTATGATTGAGATAATTGTTATAATCCAAGATTTATGCCAAACTGAATCATTTTACGATTATCAAATGTATTATCTTTAAAATAATTATTAAAATCCTTTCTCACAAAGACATCAATCAATCCTAAACCAATTGTTACTTCGGCTCCGTAGATAAAATTATTCACATTATAATTTCCACGATTTTTGCTGCGAACACCATCTCCTTTGTAAATATTATTCGATGATAACAACGTTCCTCCATACATATATGCTGCGATATAGTGTTTTCCTTGCGGACGATATGCAAAATCTTCGGTAATATTTTTGACTTTCGAAAAGTTGTATTTAAATCCAACTGGAACCATAAAATAAGCCGAGCGCAACTTCGATTTGTCTAACGATTTGTCATGTTTTATTAAACCAACATCTCCATTTTCATCACGATTAAAACGCATATCATCGTCAATTCTGTAAGTTCTCCAAGAGAATAGTGCTCCTGCTAAAAAGTTAACTGGACTCGTTAAGGATAATTGTCTTTCGTACATTAAACCTGCCGTAATATTACTTGAAAACTTTTCGTGTTTGTTCAATTCTTCGTCTTTTTTACCTGTAAACGCCATGTATCCAAAAGAAGCATAACCGTTAATTTGATTCGCAATTCGGTAACGTTTCGTCACATCTTGTTTTGTTTTTGGCGTAATTGGATCTTCGCCATTCATAATCGAAAATGCAACTTGTTGTTTGATGATATCATCTAAGTTAAAATTCACTTCCTGAATACGATCATTTATCGTTCCCGAATACACATTTGCAATCGCTTCTTTCTTCGCTGTAGCCTCAGAAGCATTCAGTTTTCCTTCTGCTAATTCTTTGTCAACTGCCGCAATTTTCTTTTCCATTGCAGATTTTTCTTCCTGCACAATTTGACGAATCACTAACGTAAATTCGCTAATGCGATCTTTTACAATTGGACTGATTTTTTCGTCATTTTTATCATTCAAATCAAATGTAAATTTTTGAGCATATAGTGATGTAGCTGATAAGCATAATAATCCTGCTACGATAAGTTTTTTTATCATAATCTTGCTAATTTAGGGATATTAATGTTTTATTTGAAGCCGATAGAAACCACGCGCGATTGGTTTGACTCCTTTAGATTTTCTTTATTTTCGATCGAATACAACAACATATTTGGATCTACAAAATTCTTCTTCTTTTTGTTCACTTTTACAGAATCTAATGTTGTGTTAGCTGCAATATTTTTCTTTGGTTGAGCTTCTGATTTTAACTCTTCTTTCTTCTCTGCAATAGCTTCTTTCTTCGTTGGAAAAGCCATTTCAACTTGTTGAGATTCTTCATTTATTGCAACCTGAACTTTACCATGTTGAATCGGTTTCTTCTCTTCTTGTGGTTGGGCTTCAATTTCTTTAGAAGAATCAATCTTTTCATTATTCGCTAAAATAGATTCTGAAGAGTGAATTGTATTCGAATCTAATTGAACTTTTTCAGAATTACTTTTTTCTTGATGATTTACAAATTCTTTTGGTTGATCATTTTTAGATTGATTCGAGAATAAATAAACCGACGTAGTAACTGTAAACAACGCCACAACCGCAGCAGACAACCACCATTTATAGTTTGATTTTTGTGGTGATGGAGCGACATCCATACGAGCTTGAATTCTGTCCCACGCATCATGAGAAGGATTCAATTCACGATTTTCTAAATCGTCTTTTATATAGTTTGATATTTTATCGTTGTTTTTCATTTGTCATTTTCTTTTTACTTAGAACAATTTCTTTCAGTTTTGCCTTTGCTCGAAACAATTGCGTTTTGCTGGTCGATACCGAAATATTCAGCATTTCTGCAATTTCTTGATGCGAATAATCTTCGAGAATATGAAGATTAAACACCAATCGATAAGGTTCTGAAAGTTGATCTAACACGTCTTGCACATTAAAATTTAACCACGCTTCCTCTACTTCTTCATCCGCTTCATCATAATTAGAAACTCTTACATCATCAACATAAATCAATGTTTTATTTGCACGTAAAAAAGTTAAACATTCGTTGACCATAATTCGACGCATCCAACCTTCGAAACTTCCTTTATTTTGAAATTTCTCGATATGATTAAAGACTTTACAAAAACCGTTAATCATACAATCTTCTGCATAATGCATGTCTTCGATGTAACTTCTACAAACGCTCAGCATCTTTTTGGAGTTTTGTTCGTAGAGTTCTTTTTGCGCCAAAGCATCGTTCTTTTTTAGTCGTTCGACTAAAATTTCTTCTTTACTTTTTCGATTTAGTACAAATAATTTCACGTGTGTTAATTGCTTTCTTACTTAATAGACTCAAGGTTTGTAAAAAGGTTACAGAAAATTAAAAAAATATTTAAAATATTTAATAAAAAAAATCGTTCTCAGAAACAACAAGTTATAATAATGAATCTAAAAAAATTAGATTATTTCCTTATTTTCCTCAATATACTCATTATTCTTTTTATACCGTTTCTATTATCTAATGGTGGAATTGGAGAGGATTTTAATTATTACATCAATTTAGCTGATAAACTTCCTGCAGTAGAAGATAATTTATTTCCGTTAGGATTTCCATTGTTTCTACGTTTATTCAAAGAAATAACAAACGAATATTTTTACAGCTCGATACTTCTCAAGCTCATTTGTTTCTTATTTATTCTTTGGCATTCTTATAAAAAACAATTTTATTTTAGAGAAGTTCTTCTACTGATGTGTTTAAAATCTACCACTTGGATTTTTATATACCAATGTTCAGAATATATTGGTTTACCTTTTTTATACTTGTTTATTTATTCTATTCATCAATTGTTTTCTGATAAAATATCGAGTAAAAAATTTTTCATTACTGTTTCAATTTTAGGTTTTATCTTGTGCACAATTCGATATGCTAATGTATTTATTTTCATTTCTTCTCTACCATTTGTTTTCTTTTTAAAAGGTTATTCAGAAAGAATAAAATTTACCTTATTTAGCACAATTGTATGTATAGGAATGTTACTTTCTATTTATTTACTTTTTAATTATTTACATATTGGATCATTTGCTTCGGAAAGTAAACGAATAAATAATGAAACTGATCATTTTTGGAAAGACACTTACGTTGATTTCATTGGATTTATTAATCTTTCGAATCCTTTCTTTTATCTCAAAACTTTTGACTATACTACAAAAACAAAACTATTTCTTTCATTTATCTTTATTATAATCGATTTTATCTTTTGGTATATTAGTTTTCGATTACTTAAAAAAACAAAAAATATCTTCGTTAAATATTTAGTTATTGTAGCTATTTTAAATGGAATTATTACTTTTTTTGCTGCAATGGCTCAAGGAATCGAACCATTAGGAATTCGAATTCTTTTTAACTCTTCCTATTTGTTTTATTTTGCTTTGTTAATTGTTATTCGTGAAAACAACGTTTTATCAGATAAAATTTTATTTATCATTTGTTTATTAAGCTTAGTTTATAATTGTTGTTTTATTGTTAAAATTCCATCTAATTTTCTATTCTATAAACATGCTGTAGAAAAGGTTGCTCAAAACAAATCATCTCTTCCTAAATATTATTTTGATGATGACGAAAAAGTAATCGAAACAGTATATACAATTCCAATTATTAATAAAACATTTTATTATACACATGAGAATAAACAACCTAACTATATTTACAAGGCTATTCTAAGACTAATCAATCCTTCTATTATATTTTTAGACAAAGCCCCTCAAGAAAATAACTCTGAAATTATTTATAGTTCGGAGATAAACAATTTTATTGAACATAAAAAATCCGCTGATTGAGCGGATTTTTTAACTATTTCTGAAACGAATCTTTATTCAATTCGTATAATATTTTAAGACCTTTTATCGTGTGTAAACGATCATCAATATCAATTTTATCTGTCAACGATTTGTAAACACCGCCAACTCCTCCTGTCGAAATCACATAACATTGTTCTCCTTCTTCGGCATTGATACGATCGATCATTCCTTCAACCATACTCAAAAAGCCATAAACCATTCCTGATTGCATGCAAGATTCTGTATCTGATCCTAAAACAGTTTTAGGTGCTTTCAGTTCGACTGTTGGTAATTGAGCTGTTTCTCCCACCAACGAATTTAAGGCAGTAATAATTCCAGGAGCAATTACTACTCCACCAACACTTGCCGATTCGTCGATGCCTAAGAAAGTTAGCGCAGTTCCAAAATCAATGACAATTTTTTTGCCTTGATAATTTTGATAATGTGCAGCTACTGCATTCGCATATAAATCTGTTCCCATTTGGTTTGACTTATGCTTGATTGCTGATGGCGTATTACGATCTACAACCATTGGTTTGAACTTGTGAATCTTTTGTAACGCAATCTTAACGCTTGCTGTAAGTGGTGGTACAACCGAACCTATCACAATATCTGTAATATCATTTTTCGAAATTCCGAAAGGCTCGTACATGTTCGAGAATTTTGCAAAAAACTCGTATTCGGTACGATAAGGTTTTGAATTGATTGTCCATGTAATAATCTCCGTTTCACTTTTGAAAACCGCGAAACGAAGATTAGTATTTCCAATATTTACTGCTAATAACATTATTTTGTAAATACGTTATTTTTATCATTTACATCTGCCAAACGTTTTGTTGGATCGATGGTAACTTGTTTAATTTCTTTTGAAACTTTAACGTCATATGTAGGTTTTGTCCAGAACCAATCTTCTAAAATTGTTCTTTTTGCACCTTGATATTCCACTAAATTTTCTGCTGGTTTTTCTCCACGCATTTCACGTAAAGGAATGTAAAATAACTCTTTAGATCCATCTGTATATTCAACCAATAAATCAATCGGCATTGCAAAATCTGATTTATTAGCGATTGTAATTGTATTTCCGTTTACAGCTTCTACAGCGTAATCAATTTTGCGTGTTGTATTGATAAATAAATTGAAGTACCATTTAAGATTAATTCCAGAAACTTCTTCTGCCACACGTTTGAAATCGTTTCCAGAAGGATGTTTGAATTTCCATTGTTTATAGAATTCTAAAAATGTTTTGTTCAAATTATCATTCCCAATAATATAACCCAATTGAATCGCTAAAACTTGACCTTTATAGTAAGCTTCCAAAGAATATGCATAGTTGGTGTTGTAATAATCTGCCAATAAACTTGCAGGTTCTTCTTTTCCAGAAAGCGCTAAAGCAATATAACCTTTGTAAGCATCTGGATTTGGATTAGAAGGCATTACTTTTAATTTATCTACCACATTAAGATGTGCCATTTGCTCTACATACGATGTAAAACCTTCGTCGAACCATTCGTTGTACGTTTCATTGATTCCAAATAATTGTTGGTACCAAGAGTGCGCTGCTTCGTGGAAAATTGTACCGATTAAACTATTTAAATTACTTCCTCCAGCAATTAAAGTTGCAGTACCATATTCCATACCACCGTCACCACCTTGAATAATTGAATACGTTTTCCAAGGATATTCACCAAAGTGTTCAGAATTATAATCGAAGAAACCTAATGCATAAGGCATCGCTTGTCTCCACGCAGAAGATTTATCATTATCTTGGTAAACTAAATAAACATCTACGCCATGCTTTGATTTTGCATGTTCTACAATAAATTCTTTGTCTGCAGCCCAAACAAAATCGTGAATATTTTCAGCTTTGAAATTCCAAGCTACTTTTCCATTCTTTGTTTTGATTGTTGGATTTTTTACATAACCTTTTACACTATTAGGGTCTTGTAATTCTCCTGAAGCTCCGATTACATAATCTTTATCGATGTTAATTGTGACATCAAAATTACCAAAAGGCGCAAAAAATTCGCGACCAATGTATTCATCTAAATGCCATCCTTCTGGATCGAATTCTGCCATTTTAGGATACCATTGTGCCATAGAAAATTCTACACCATCTTTCGAATTACGTCCAGAACGACGAATTTGTTCGGGAACTTGTGCATTCCAAACCATATCGAAAGTAGAAGTTTGTCCTTCTGCAATTGGTTTTGCTAATGTAACTTCTAAGATTGTTCCGTCTACTTTATATGAAACGGCTTTACCATCTTGTTTAAGAGATGTTACTTTTTGATAACCAATTTGATCTGGTTTTAATTCAGAAATACGGCTAACATATTTAGGATTTTCTTTTGTTCCGATATTTGTTGCCATTCTTTTATCAGGATCTGAAATGTTTTGTAAACGATTATCCATCATACTTCCTGGTTGAAAAGCATTAAAATATAAATGAAAATAAACTTTATTCAGGCTTTGACCTGAATTGTTGGTGTATTTCAATTGCATTTTTCCATCGTATTGATATGATTTTTCTTTCATATCAACATCTATTTTATAATCTACCTTTTGTTGCCAATATCCTTTACGTTGTGCAAAAGCTAATTGAACCAAACATAAGCAGATTAGTAAAGTGAATTTTCTCATTTCTAACTAATCATTAAACTTTAACTTCAAAAATACAAAAAAGATTGAGATTAAGGTGAAGGTTGGGGGTTGGTTGTTTTTATTTAGTTAACAACCTTCTGTTACTTTTTTTATTCATTGAATATCTATTTTAATTAATTGGTATTCATATGCCCTTCGGGGAACAGTCAAAAAAAGTAACCAAAAAAGACTTGGCTGTAAATCGATTGGACTAAAAATGGTTTTCGCTTCGCTAAAGATTTTAAAAACTCTACGAGCTAAAATCTTTTTAACGCTGCTCTTCAATCATTTTCTTAACGTCATCGATTTAATGCCAATTTTTTGATTTGGAATTTGATTAGAAAATAATGTGAAGCTGAAATGAATTTAGCTTGATAAGTTAGGGTTTACACTCTTCTATGCCCTCTCGAGAGGGATTTTTTTTTGTGTCTTTGGTGAAGTTTTTTCTTTTGATAAAAAAAGAAAAACCGTTTGTATCTTGGACATCAACTTATGTGATTTGTTATGATATAAACGGTTTTTTCTCTCTTTTCTGAATCATAGTCAATGTTAGTTTACTATGATTTTTCCTACGTAAACAGAATTAGATGCAAATAGGTTTTCTGGATTGACAAAGGCAATCCATATATGTAATTCTTTACCTTGATATCTTGGTAATAAACTTAGTTGATATGTTAAGTCTACACGGATTGCATTGGTTTGAAAAAACTGGGTTCCTACATTAAGGTCGTTGTCTTCTGCAAGTAATGCCACCATGTAATCTGTTTCGCCATTAGAGCCCATGGAGTTGTTTTCCCAATCGATCTGAATTGTTAACGGAGTTGGAGAACTGATGGCTAAGGGTTGTAGATCTATTCCTTTTCCTTTTGAAAATTGAATTTGATGATAATTAGGTAGTATTTGTAAATTATCCATATCACAGACTAATGCATTCATGACATTGCTCATTGCAGAATTGTATGTGGAACGTAATCCTACTTTTGTTCCGAAAAATGCTTTTGCATATTCTTTGTAACTCGCAAGAAATAAGACTGATTTGTTGAAACGTTCTTTGATTAATGCTTGTTTTGGAGTTGGTGCTTTTGATAATTTTTTAGGACGAATGCGTGATATTTCGTAACCGTTGACATTTGCGACTACTATTCGACCTGTACGACCGGATGTACCTGAAATGATACTGTCAATAACTTTACCCATACTTTTTGGTTTTAAATGTTTTACTTGATTTTTAATTTCTATGGTGAAGTTCGTAATGGATATCCGTATTAATTCAATTATTGCATACAAATGGAAACATTTGGAATGATTTGCAATGCTTTGGAATGAAATGTACTTATTTGTATTCGTCTGTATATTTCTGTGGTTGTGCTGTGGTTGTTCTGTTGATAAGTACCGCAGCGCTTCGGTGTTTGTTCGGTGTTTGTGTGGTTGTAGTGGTTTTGTTTTACATTTGATTTACACTCTCCTGACCTCTTTCAAACGGGGAAGTTTTTCTTTTTGGTTAAATCTTCTGTCTCTTTTTTTGTCTAAAAAAGGATTCAAAAAAAGAATTGGTTGTTAATTGTTATCTTTAATGATGATCTTATTGAGTATTATTAAATTTATTATAAATAAAAAGAGGCTTAAAAGCCTCTTGATTTATTTGAGTAATTGATTGATTATTGCTTGGTAAACTTCGTGTCTTAAGTAGACGTTTCGACCAAAATAATTGTAGGCTTTTAAAAGGTTTTTCTTTCTGTAATTGTATAATGTACTTTTGCAAATTTTTAGGTATTGCAATACATCCTCCTCTTCCATTAGGTACAAATCTAAAGAACTAATGTTTCCTTCTGCAAATGCTTGTTGCATTTTATTGATTTCTTCTGCTAATTGTTGAAACTAATTGACTGAGTTAAACGCTTGACTTTTCATCTGAAGAATCGTAAGATTTACTCTAAAGATAAATTGATTATCGAAATGATTTTATGGGTTTTAACTTTATTTATCAATAATGTGTTGTTGATAAGTTAGGGTTTACACTCTTTGCAAAATAATCCCATATAAAAAAAGCTCGTGTCAAGTACTTGACACGAGCTTTTAAATAATAAATAATAAAAAACTATATAATAATCATTCTACAATTACCACATTGGCGTTTGCAAAAATGAAGATAATATTCCTGGAAAAATTCCCATCACAATTAAGATTACCATTCCGATGATTAAAAGGAAATTCGTTAATCCATCTTGTGTTTTTAATTTGTTTTTCCCTTTTTTGAAATACATGTAGTTGATGATTTTGAAGTAATAATACATACTCAAAACTGCCATAACCAATGCAATTACAATCAAAAATAGGTTTTTATCGTTTGTTCCTCCAATACTTAATGCCATAAATTTTGCGAAGAAACCTCCTGTTAATGGAATACCTGCTAATGAAATTAACGAAATTGTCATGGCTGCAGCTAAAACTGGATTTGCTTTTCCTAAACCAATGAAACTTTCAAATTTTGGATTTTTGAATTGATCAATCGTATAGAAAATAATGAAATTCGCAACCGAATAAGCAATCGTATAGAACATCAAAGCCTCTTTAGAAGCTGAATTGATGTTGAACAAAACAAATAACATGAAACCTGCTTGCGCGATTGATGAATAAGCCATCAAACGTTTGACAGATTTTTGAGAAACTGCTCCGAAGTTTCCGATAAATAACGTCAAAATGATGATTGACGCAAATAATAAACGGTAATATTCGGCATATTCTACATTTGTTGGGAATGATTTTAAGACTAAAATAAATCCTAAAAATGATCCTCCTTTGATGATTGTCGACATAAACGATGTAAACACAGTTGGTGTTCCGTCGTAAACGTCTGGTGTCCACGCATGGAAAGGAGCTGCAGAAACTTTGAAACAAAATGCAAAGATGATTAGACACCATCCTGCGTAATAAATTGTTTCGAAATCTTTGTTATAGTTCACCAATTGATCAACCATAAAAGTTCCTGTTGCGCCATACAAAAACGTTACACCCAACATCAAAATCCCTGTTGAGAAAGCTCCCATCAAGAAATATTTTACAGAAGCTTCTGTACTTCTAAGACTTTCTTTGTTTGTTCCTGCAATAATGTACATTGGAATTGACATTAATTCGATTCCTAAGAACATAATTACTAAGTTATGGAATTGTGCTAAAACTGCGATTCCTGTAAAAGAGAAGAAAATTAAGGCATAATATTCTGCCACATGTTTTCCTACTTTTCCAAACGAATCTTTGTTCAACAATAAGTAAAAAATTGCCAATCCCGCCAATGCGATAAAGAACGAAACGCCGTAAAGCGACTGTCCAATCATGTTATCGAATTTTCCTGCGAACATTGAGCAACCTTTCAAATCAAAAATTCCTCCTACAATCATTCCGAAAAACAGAACAACAGAAAGTATATTTAAGGCACGATTATTTTTGATGTAGAATCCACTAAACATCAAAATAATACCTGAAAGTGCTGATAAAATAATCGTATTCATATCTATTTATTCAAAAATGATTAATGTGCTAATAAATTAAAAATTGGTGTTGGATAAACTCCTAAGATAATCACAATGATTGCGATTACTGATAAAACTGCAATTGGTCCAAAACCTCCTTTTTGAGCATCTTTTTGTTTGATGTTTTTCACTTCTCCAAACAATAATGCGCTTGATAATCTCAACGTATAAACGGCAGATAAAATAACACCTAAACAAGCTACAACACATAAAACTGGATTGTGTGTAAACAATGCTGAAAGCATCATAAACTCTCCGATGAATGAACTTGTCAATGGTAATGCAACGTTTGCTAAACCGAATATCATGAATAAGATAGATAATGTTGGATCAACTTTCGCTAAACCACCAATCGATTTGATATCTGTCAAATCATATTTTCTTTCCATAATATCTACACATAACCATAATCCTAAAACAACTAAACCATGTGAAAACATTTGAAAATAAGCTCCTGTTACACCATTTGCTAATTCTGAAAATATTGAAACGAAGATTAAAGCCAAGTGAGCAATCGAGCTATATGCAATAATCTTCTTTACATTTTTTGCACTCAATGCGATTAACGAAGCGTAAACTAATCCGAAAATTGCGATATACGTAATGTATTTGAACAATTCTGAAATTGTTGGGAACATTCCCAAATACCAAGTAACCACTGCAAATAATCCCATTTTCGCCATCAAAGCTGAAAGTACAACTGTTAATGGAGTTGGAGATGTTTTGTAGATGGTTGGTTGCCATGTGTGAAATGGAAAGATTGGAATTTTAATCACAAAAGCGATTAAGAATAACAATGCCAACGCTGTATTTGTTGAATAATGCGGTCCTGTAACTTGTACAACATCTGTTAATAAAAATGATGCTGGTTGTAAGAAAAATCCGATGTAAATAATTCCTCCTAACATAAACATCGATCCTAAAATCGTGTATAAGAAGAATGTCATATTTGCGCGAATTTTGTCTTTTCCAATTCCGAATAATCCGATTAAGAAATAAACTGGAATTAAAACAACTTCCCAGAAGAAATAGAATAAAATTAAATCTTCTGCTAAGAAAACTCCGTTTAATCCTGCTAAAGTGATTAGCAATAACCCATAGAATGTATTGCTATATTTTTGTTTTGTTGTTGATAAATAAACAAAAAGAGCTAAGTAAGTAAGGTTAGTTAATAAAATCATTAATCCTCCCAAACCTTGAGCATTTAACGCGAAATAAGTTTTAACGCTGTTGAAATTGAACCATTGTGTTTGAAACGTTAACTCGTTGTTTCCTCCTTTGCAAGTGATAAACAAGTACAACGCCAACAACGCTCCACCAACGAATGCTCCTAACCATCTTTGTGGTTTTTGACCTTGCATTAATAGCATAAAAACTCCTACTATTAATGGTAAAATGATAAATAAAGATAAAAGCATTACTAACCTATTTTGAAATTAAATACCCCATAAAAAAGATTGCGATACCTGCCACGATTCCAACAACCATTAGCATAATATAGAATCCTACATTTCCGTTTTGTAGCTGACGTACATTTTTTGATGCGCGACCAGAAACAGTTCCAACTCCTAAAACAAAAGCTGCAATTCCTGCTTTTTCTACATATTTTTTCAAGACATCACCTAACTCGAACAATGGTTTTACAATTGCATTGTCGTATAATTCGTCGATGTACCATTTATCCTCAAAGAATTTTGCAATTCCAGTTGCTTCACCATCTACATGATTTGTGTATTTCTTGATGGCATAATAAATTGCGCCAAGCACACAAAGTAATAAAGCTCCCATCATCATCCATTCTGTTGCATGAGAAACATGATGAGCTTCTCCGATTGATACAACTCCACTTAAGAAAGTTTGAAGTTTGTGTCCGTCTTGCATAAACAACGCTGGAATTCCTACATAACCTGCAAAAACAGAAAGAACTGCTAAGATGATTAATGGAATTGTCATTGCTGCTGGACTTTCGTGCGGATGAGCATCTTTATCTCTTAAATCTCCTAAGAAAGTCATCGCGTATAAACGGAACATGTAGAATGCTGTCATCACAGAAACGATAAATCCGATTCCGTAAACAACTGGATTAGAAACAAACATTCCTAATAACATTTCGTCTTTCGAGAAGAAACCTGATAATCCTGGAATACCAGCGATTGCCAAACATCCAATCAAGAAAGTGATATGTGTAATTTTCATGTATTTCTTCAATCCCCCCATTTTGCGCATATCTTGCTCGTGGTGCATTCCGTGAATCACAGAACCTGCTCCTAAGAATAATAATGCTTTGAAAAATGCGTGCGTCATTACGTGGAAAACTGCTGCGATATACGCTCCAGAACCAATTGCTGCGAACATTAATCCTAATTGAGAAACTGTAGAATAAGCCAATACTTTTTTGATATCGTTTTGGCGCATTGCAATAGTTGCAGTAACAAAAGCTGTTGCAATTCCTACGTACTGAATAACTTGTAATGTGATCGGTGCTGCCGAAAATAATTCGTTGCAACGTGTAATCATAAAAATACCTGCCGTTACCATTGTTGCAGCGTGAATAAGTGCTGAAACTGGCGTTGGTCCTGCCATCGCATCTGGTAACCAAGTGAACAATGGTAATTGAGCCGATTTACCCGTTGCTGCTAAGAATAACAATAATGTGATTCCTGTTAATACAAAACCTGTAAATGCAGATGAATCAATTGCTAATTGGCTGAATACTTTTACATATTCTAACGTTCCAAATTCTTTGAAAATCCAAAACATCGCCAATAAAAATCCAACATCTCCGATACGGTTCATGATGAAGGCTTTCTTCGCTGCTTTGATATATTCTGGATTTGTAAACCAAAAACCAATTAACAAGAATGAACATAATCCTACTCCTTCCCATCCAATAAACATCATTACAAAATTGTTTCCCATAACAAGAATCAACATGAAGAAGATGAATAAATTTAGGTAAGAAAAGAATTTTGCAAATCCTTTGTCTTCGCTCATGTAAGCCGAGCTATACACGTGAATTAAAAATCCAACTCCTGTAATAATTAACAAGAACAAACTCGTTAATGCATCAATTTGAAATGCAAACGGAACTTGTAAAGTTGGAATATTGATAATATCAAATGCCTTAAAAATTAATGGTTGTGCATCTGCTCCTGATGGAACTGACATAAAAACCATGATTGATAAAATGAAACTTGCCAAAACTGCTCCACTTCCAATGAAAGTCACTAAGCTTTTAGAAAGTACATTTCGTCCTAAACCGTTAATTAAAAATCCGATGAATGGAATCAAAGGAATTAACCATATATACTGCTCCATTCTTAACCTTTTAAACGATTTAACACATTAATATCTACCGAGTATACTTTGCGGAACAATAAAATTATCACTGATAATCCTACAGCAACCTCAGCCGCAGCCACAACCATAATAAAGAATACTAAAAGTTGTGCATCTGTTCCTTTTTCTAATGCTGGATTTGCGTGATAGTGCATTTTTGAGAACGCTACTAACAACAAATTCACAGAATTTAACATCAATTCTATACACATAAAAATGACAATTGCGTTACGACGAATCATTACGCCAGCCATTCCTATTCCGAATAGGATTAATGATAAAGTAATATAATAACTGATTGGTAACATCTTTTACTTTTTATATTTAATCCAATAATTCTTCGTCCTTTTTCGATAACATCACCGCTCCAATCATTGCAGAAATAAACAAAATACTGCTCAACTCGAATGGTAAAACATATTCTGAATACAACAATGATCCTAAATTGTGAATCAATCCTAAATCACCTGTTCCCATTTCTACAGCTGTGTTTGCAGAAGCTTGATTTTGTGAGAAAATACTAATTGTCAAGGCAATAAATAATAAAGAGATTAAACTCGCTGCTAATATTTTTGCTGGTCGACCAAATGATTTCTTTTCACTATTCAAGTTCATCAACATCACCACGAATAAGAACAATACCATAATTGCTCCGGCATAGACAATGACGTTTACAATTGCCAAAAACTGTGCGTTTAGCAATACATAATGTCCGCTGATGCAGAAGAATGTTACGATTAAATATAAAATGGAATGTACAGGATTTTTACTGAACACCATTAGTAGCGCACTTAACACCGTTAAGCTCGACAAAACATAGAATAAAATGATAGGTAATTCCATTAATTTGTAGCTTTTTTCGGGATTAATAAATCTTCTTTCGAATAGATAAAGTTTTGACGTTTGAAACTTGCTGGTGGAACTGTTTGCGATAAATAAACAGCATCTTTTGGACAAGCTTCTTCACAGAATCCACAGAAAATACAACGTAACATGTTAATTTCATATTTCGCTGCATACTTTTCTTCACGGTAAAGGTTTTCTTCACCAGGAAGTCTTTCTGCCGCTTCCATTGTAATCGCTTCTGCTGGACAAGCCAAAGCACAAAGTCCACAAGCCGTACAATTTTCGCGATCTTCTTCGTCTCTATTCAAAACGTGTAATCCTCTAAATACAGGACTAAACGGTCTTTGTTTTTCTGGATAACTAATTGTTGCTTTCTTCGAAAAGAAGTGCTTCAATGTAATCATCAACCCTTTTGCGATAGAAATCAAATAGATACTTTCCCAAAAAGTAAGGGGTTTACGTTCTACTTGTTTTACTCTATTTGTAATTGGTTTCATACTTTTAATGATTTTGATGATTCTACTTGTTTAATAATAAAATCACTAAGCCTGTAATTAACATATTGATTAATGCTAAAGGCAATAATTTTTTCCAACCTAAATCCATTAATTGGTCATATCTGAAACGAGGAATCGTCCAACGCACCCACATATAGAAGAAGATGAAGAAACAAGCTTTACCGAATAATGAAAGGAAATTAAGAATTGCCGTTCCATTCACTCCGATAGAGTTTACTAATGTTGCATCGTCTACAAATGGGATATCGTATCCACCAAAATATAAGGTAGAAATTACTACAGAACTGATAAACATGTTGATGTATTCTGCGAATAAGAAGAATCCCATCTTCATCGAAGAATATTCTGAGTGATAACCTCCAATTAACTCATTTTCTGCTTCTGGTAAATCGAACGGAGTACGGTTAGTTTCTGCGAACGAACAAACCAAGAAAATAATAAATCCTAATGGTTGTAATAAGATAAACCACGCATGCTCTTGTTGATAATGTACAATATCACTCAATTTTAAAGAACCTGTCATCATCAAAATTGTGATTAACACGATTCCCATCGGTAATTCGTACGAAATAATCTGCGAAGCTGCACGCAAACCTCCCATTAAAGAGTATTTGTTGTTCGATGCCCAAGCACCAATCATAATTCCATAAACACCTAAACTTAATACACCTAAAATGTATAAAAATCCGATGTTAACATCTGCAATTTGAGGAACAACTACACGATCTCCAATCTCGAAAGCTGTCGACCATGGAATAACTGCACCTGTCATACAAGCTACAATCATTGCCAAAGATGGACCTAAGATGAATAAAAATTTATTCGAATCTTTTGGTGTAATTTCCTCTTTCGAGAATAATTTTAAACCATCGGCAAGCGGTTGTAATAAACCAAAAATACCTGCACGGTTTGGTCCGATACGATCTTGTAAGAATGCTGCAACTTTACGCTCAGCCCAAGTAGAGTACATGGCAACAACTAATGCAAAACCAATCATTACGCCTACTAAAGCTAACTTTTCTAATGCATCAGCAATAAATTCTTCTGTCATTTTGTTAATTTTATTTACGAATGATTAATCTTTAAAATCTTTACTTGTTGCTGGTCCATCAATTTTAGATAAATCACGATTTGGTTCATTTACTTCTGAAACCGAGTGAATATCTAATAAAATCTTTGGATCGCGTTTGATTACTTTCGGAAGTGTTTCTTTTGGCTCCACTTTATTCTCAAAGTAATGACCTTGACGAACAACAGAATCTTTAGAAATTTCTGATGGTTTTTCTAACGTCCAATCGTTGATATCTTTTTTATCGAAACGACATGTGTTACAAATCCAATCTTTTACTTCGTTAAATTCATCTTTGCGAGCTGTTACACGGAAAACTTCGTTTCCACGGAACCACACTTGTGCTTTACCAGAACAAGTCGGACAATCGCGATGTGCATCAACTGGTTTCAAGAACCAAACACGATTTTTGAAACGGAACGTTTTATCTGTTAGAGCTCCAACTGGACAAACATCAATAATATTTCCGATGAATTCGTTATCTAAACTTTTGTTGATATGAGTTGAAATTTCTGCGTGATCTCCACGATTCATTACACCATGCTCACGACAACCTGTGATTTGATCCGCAGTTTTTACACAACGATAGCATAAAATGCATCGGTTCATGTTCAACTGAATATTTGGACCTAAATCTTCTTTTGGGAATGTACGACGATCAAATTCGTAACGCGTTGCTTCTGCTCCGTGCTCGTAACTTAAATCTTGTAACTTACATTCTCCTGCCTGATCACATACTGGACAATCTAAAGGATGGTTGATTAATAATAATTCAACAATACCTTTACGTGCCTCAACTGTACGCTCAGACGTTTTATTGCCTACAACCATTCCGTCCATAACTGTTGTACGACAAGACGGAACCAATTTTGGCATTGGACGAGGATCTGCTTCACTTCCTTTTGATACTTCTACCAAACATGTTCTACAGTTTCCTCCTGTATTTTCTAATTTACCGTAGTAACACATCGCTGGAGGTGCTACTTCTTTACCAACCATACGAGCGGCTTGAAGGATCGTTGTTCCCGCAGGTACTTCAATCGTTTCGTTATCGATGGTAACTTTAAATAATGGTGTTTCTTCTGCCATCTTCGTATTAATTTGCGGTTTCTTTAATTTCGATTGGATCAGCATAATGTGCTAAACCAAAATTACGCATCAAACATTCTTCCGGATTATTAATATGCCATTCAAACTCATCACGGAAGTGACGAATTGCCGCTGCTACTGGCCAAGCCGCTGCATCTCCTAATGGACAAATTGTATTTCCTTCGATTTTACGTTGAACATCCCATAACAATTCGATGTCAGACATTTTTCCTTTTCCTTCATCGATTCGTTTCAAGATTTTTTCCATCCAACCTGTTCCTTCACGACAAGGTGAACATTGTCCACACGATTCGTGACGATAGAAACGAGCTAATGTATACGTGTGGTAAACAACATCTTGATCTTCATCTAAAACAATAAATCCTCCGGAACCCATCATTGTTCCTGTTTGGAAACCTCCTTCTGATAAACTTTCGTAATTCATGTAACGAGGTTTACCTTCTGCAGTTTTTAACAATAAGTTTGCTGGAACAATTGGCACAGAACTTCCTCCAGGAATACATGCTTTAAGGCGTTTTCCATTTGGAATACCTCCACAATATTCGTCTGAATAAATAAATTCTTCAACCGTAATTGTCATATCAATTTCATAAACGCCTGGTTTATTAATATTACCACAAGCTGAAATTAATTTTGTTCCTGTTGAACGTCCAACTCCAATTTTAGAATATGCTTCTCCTCCAATCTCAATAATTGGAACAATAGCTGCAATTGTTTCTACATTGTTTACAACCGTTGGTCTTCCCCATAAACCTTTAACAGCTGGGAAAGGTGGTTTTAGACGTGGATTTCCACGTTTACCCTCTAACGATTCTAACAATGCCGTTTCCTCTCCACAGATATAAGCTCCACCTCCACGTTGAACATAAATTTCGCAATCGAAACCTGTTCCTTGAATGTTTTTACCTAACCAACCAGCAGCTTTTGCTTCGTCGATTGCTTCTTCTAAAATTTCTGCAACCCACGCATATTCTCCACGGATATAAATAAATGATGTATTAGAACCTAAACAGAATGATGAAATCAGAACTCCTTCAATTAATAAATGAGGAATATATTCCATCAAGAAACGGTCTTTGAACGTTCCTGGTTCAGATTCGTCTGCATTTACCACTAAGTGTCTTGGAACACCTTCTGGCTTTGCCAAAAAGCTCCATTTCATTCCAGTTGGGAAACCTGCACCACCACGACCTCTTAAACCAGAAGTTTTTACTTCTTCTAAGATTTCATCAGTTGTCATTTTAAATGCTTTTTCAGCATTTGCATAACCACCGTTTTCGCGGTAAGCTTGATACTGACGAATTCCTGGAACATCAATATTTTTTAACAGTAATTTTTGTCCCATTATGCTAATTTTTTCAATTCCTCGATTAATTCGTCTACTTTCTCGATCGTTAAATTCTCACGATACGTTTTTCCTAACTGTAGCATTGGCGCGTAACCACATGCTCCTAAACATTCGGCTGGTTTTAATGTAAATAAACCATCTGCCGAAGTTCCACCAGCTTCAATATTTAATTTTGTTTTGATGTGTTCAATAATTTTGTCTGAACCTCTTAACATACAAGGTCCTGTTTGACAAACTTCTAACACAAATTTCCCTACAGGATTTAAGTTAAACATCGAATAAAATGAAGCTACTTCGTAAACTTCTACTGGTAAAATTTCTAATACTTCTGCAACATAATCTAAATGAGGAGTGTCTAACCAACCACCAAACTCAGCTTGTGCGACATGAAGTAAAGGAATCAATGCACTTTGTTTTTTATCCGATGGATAACGTGCAATGATTTTATCTACTTTTTGTTGTGTTTCTTCTGAAAATTGAATTGCCATTTTTAATAATTTTTATTAAGCATCTAATTCTCCAGCAATCAAATTCAAACTACTCATTGTGATAATGGCATCTGAAATCATTGATCCTTCAATCAATTCTGGATAAGCTTGATAATAAATGAAACAAGGTCTACGGAAATGTAAACGGTATGGCGAACGTCCACCATCAGAAACGAAATAATAACCCAACTCACCATTTGCAGCTTCGATTGAATTATAAATTTCTCCTTTTGGCATATCTACCTCTCCCATAATAATTTTGAAGTGATAGATTAACGCTTCCATTTTTGTGTAAACATCTTTCTTTAGTGGTAAATAAAAGTCTGGAGCATCAGCATGATATTGCGTTGCTTCTTCTCCTTCTAATGCATCAATTTTTGCAATTGCTTGTTTAATGATACTTAAACTTTGCCACATTTCTTGACCACGAACTAAGAATCTATCGTAACAATCTCCCGTTGTACCAACTGGAATATCGAATTCGAATTCTTCGTAACGAGAATATGGTTTCGCTACACGAACATCATAATCTACACCAGCCGCACGTAAATTTGGTCCTGTGAAACCATAATTTAATGCACGTTCAGCCGAAATTCCTCCTACTCCTTGCGTACGATCCATAAAAATACGGTTACGTAAAAATAAGTTTTCAAACTCTGTTAAGACATCTGGAAACTCTCTCACGAAACGATGGATTTTTGTCCAAGCAACTTCAGAAAAATCACGTTCGAAACCACCGATACGACCAATATTTGTTGTTAAACGAGAACCACAAATTTCTTCGTAAATCTCATAAATCAACTCGCGGTATTTCATCATATAAAGGAATCCTGTAAATGCTCCTGTATCAACACCCATAATCGAGTTACATACAATATGATCTGCCATACGAGCCAATTCCATAATGATAACACGCAAATAAGAAACACGTTTTGGAACTTCAATTCCAACGAATTTCTCAACTGTCATGTGCCAACCTAAGTTATTTAACGGCGCCGAACAATAGTTCAATCGGTCTGTTAAAGGTGTAATTTGGTACAAAGGTTTGCGTTCAGCAATTTTCTCAAAAGCACGGTGAATATACCCAACTGTAGGAACCGCAGATTTGATGATTTCACCATCAATCTCTAAAATATTTTGAAATACCCCATGTGTTGCAGGATGCGTAGGTCCTAAGTTTAAGGTAATTGTGCTTTTTTCTAACGAACCATCTGGAAGATCAAGATGCTTTAATTTTTTAGTTTTCTCTTTTCCCATGGTTAATTTGCTTTTACATTAAAACCTCCGTAATTAAAATCTCCACCACGACCAAACATATCGTCGTCTTTGTCTTTACGTGTTTGATCCTCTAATGGGAACTCTTTGCGTAACGGATGATAATCCATTTCTGGAACATTCATGACACGAATTAAATTTGGATGTCCTACAAAATCAACTCCATAGAAATCATACGCCTCGCGCTCTAACCAGTTAGCTGTTTCGAATAATTTAGTTGCGGTAAAAATCGAAGGTTTTTCGATTGGTAAAGCAAATTTTAATCGAACCTCAACTCCTTCATATAGATTATAAACTAAATAGGTTACAACCAATTCTTCTCCAACATTATTAGGATAATGAATAGCAGTTAAATCCTTCAAAAATTTGAAAGATAATTGCTCATCATCATATAAATATTGTAAAATCTTTAGATTGAAATCTTTGTTAGCGTATAAAGTCAATACACCGAAATGCTCTTCGTATCCGTATATATTTTCTTGAAACTTCTGAACCAAACGGTCTTTTATAAATGAATTGTCCATTATTTCAACTTATTTAATTCCATAACTTGCTAAAAGTTGTTGATATTCTTCGCTACTTCTGCGACGAACACTTTCGCTCTCTACCAACTCCTGAATACGCATTACACCATCGATAATTGCTTCTGGACGAGGCGGACAACCTGGCACATATACGTCTACTGGAATTACTTCATCAATTCCTTGTAAGACCGAATATGTATCAAAAATTCCTCCCGAACTTGCACAAGCGCCAACAGCAATCACCCAACGAGGTTCTGCCATTTGGATGTAAACTTGCTTCAGAACTGGTGCCATTTTTTTAGAAATTGTACCCATTACCATCAACAAATCGCACTGACGAGGCGTAAAAGCCAAACGCTCAGATCCAAAACGTGCCAAATCGTATGTCGAACCCATAGTCGCCATAAACTCGATTCCGCAACAACTTGTCGCAAATGGTAAAGGCCAAATAGAGTTTTTACGCGCTAATCCAACTACTTTTGATAGTTGCATCGCCATAAAACCTTCACCTTCAAAACCTCCTGGAGACTCTACAATCTTCACATTGGTATTGTGTGTTACTGGTCTTTTATTATGAATCATTATACTATTATTTTAGAATTTTAATCGCTCTATTTTTCCCAATTAAGAGCTCCTTTTTTGCGTACATACAAGTACATCACAAAGAATAATCCAACGAATGTTACAACTGCTGCAAAACCTTCCCAACCTAACTCTTTAAAATTCGCTGCATATGGGTAAAAGAAGATTACCTCTACGTCGAATAACACGAATAAAATGGCTACTAAGAAGTATTTAATTGCAAATGGCTGTCTTGCATTTCCAACTTTCTCAATCCCAGACTCGAAATTCTCTAATTTTTCGTCTGTCTTTCTCGATGGCCCAAGAAAATGCGTCGCAACGATAGTACCCGCTACAAACGCAAAAGCAATCACAAAAAGAATGAGAATAGGAATATAACTTGATGCTGTTTCCATAACTACTTTACTATTTTTCCAACTAATATTTTATCGATAAAAATAATAATAAAATATCATATTATTTATGTGAATTAGTTTTCAGTAAGTTGTAGTTCTTTATATGATAAATTATATATTATTTATTTATATCGGAAGTTTGATAATTGAATAAAAAAAGGAGAACTAACAACTTGGTCAATTCTCCCTATGTATTTTATTAGATTACTAATTAAAACTTAAAAAAGTTAATGAATTAATAAATTTTGTAGACCTTGTAGTGCTTCATTCACAGTTTTAATATGTTCAAATCGTACTAACAATGTTGGGTACTCTTCTCCTTTTTTGGGTGATTTTTCCTTAAAACTGATGTTTTTAGGGTTATTTTGAACGTAATTTAAAATTAATCTAAATTCATCTGACTGATAAAATTCGCTTTGTGGTTTATTAATAAAATAAGCCAATAAAACACCATTTTTCATCACCAAACGTTCGAAACCTAATTTTTTACTGATCCATTTCAGTTGAATTGATTCCAATAAATTTTCGGCTTCAATTGGTAATTTTCCAAAGCGGTCAATCAAATTATTTTTAAACGTTTGTAAATCTGTTTCAGTTTCGACATCAGCTAATTCTTTGTACAGCAATAAACGCTCTTCCGAACTTTCAATGTATTCGTCTGGGAACATAATTTGTAAATCCGAATCAATTTGCACATCCGACACATACGATTTTACTTCTTCCGATTTTTGATCTTCGAACAAATCTTTGAAATCCGTTTCTTTCAATTCTTCTATCGCTTCATTCAAGATTTTTTGATACGTTTCGAATCCAATATCCATCATAAATCCTGTTTGTTCAGCACCTAAAAGATTTCCAGCTCCACGAATTTCTAAATCTTTCATCGCAATATTGAATCCTGATCCTAAATCAGAAAACTGCTCAATTGCTTGCAAACGTTTACGCGCTTCGTCCGTTAAAACCGAAAGTGGTGGCGCAACCAAATAACAAAACGCTTTGCGGTTACTACGACCAACACGTCCACGCATTTGATGCAAATCTGCCAAACCGAAATTCTGCGCATCATTAATTAAAATCGTATTCGCATTCGGAACATCTAAACCAGATTCGATAATAGTTGTTGACACAAAAACATCATATCGACCATCAATAAAATCGAGTAAAACGGCTTCTAATTCTTTCCCATCCATTTGTCCATGACCAATCGCCACACTCGCATCAGGAACTAATCGTTGTACCATTCCAGCAATATCTTTTAACGATTGCACACGATTGTGAATGATATAAACTTGTCCACCACGTTGCATTTCATACATAATCGCATCACGGAAAATCTCTTCATTAAAACCAACCAATTGCGTATCGACAGGTTGTCTATTTGGTGGAGGAGTTTTGATAACCGATAAATCACGCGCAGCCATCAACGAGAATTGAAGTGTACGCGGAATTGGCGTCGCAGTCAAGGTTAATGTATCAATATTTTCGCGAAGTGTTTTCAATTTATCTTTTACACCAACACCAAATTTGTGTTCCTCATCCACAATTAATAATCCCAAATCTTTGTATTCAATTTTTGGATTAACCAATTGATGCGTTCCTATCACAATATCAACTTGACCAGATTTTAAACCATCTAAAACAGCTTTTTTCTTTGCTCCTGTTACAAATCGATTGAGATAAGCAACTTTCACAGGCAAATCTCGTAAACGCTCTGAAAATGTCTTGAAATGTTGAAAAGCTAAAATCGTTGTTGGCACTAAAACAGCAACTTGTTTTCCATCAACAGCTGCTTTCATCGCCGCACGAATCGCAACCTCTGTTTTCCCGAAACCAACATCTCCACAAACCAAACGATCCATCGGTCGTTCAGATTCCATATCCGTTTTTACATCTTGCGTCGCTTTGTACTGATCGGGCGTATCTTCATAAATAAAAGATGCTTCCAACTCATTTTGCAAATACGTATCAGGCGAATACGCAAAACCTTTTCTGGCACGGCGTTTCGCATATAATTTAATCAAATCGAAAGCAATTTCTTTTACTTTAGCTTTGGTTTTATTCTTTAAATTTTTCCAAGCTGGAGATCCAAGTTTTGAAATTTTTGGCTCAGCGCCATCTTTTCCTCTAAACTTTGCAATTTTATGCAACGAATGAATATTAACATACAGAATATCATTATTTTGATAAATCAATTTGATTGATTCTTGCGTTACGCCATTATTATTCAATCGTACCAAACCTGCAAATTTTCCGATCCCATAATCTATATGCGTCACAAAATCTCCAACTTGCAACGAATTGATTTCCTTTAGCGTAATCGCTTCTTTTTTGGAAAATGAATTTCGAAGATTGAATTTATGATAACGTCCAAAAATCTGATGATCGGTATAACATGTTAATTTGATTTCTTCGTCAATAAACCCCTGATAAATAGAACCTAAAACTGGAATATACGAAACCTCTTTTCCGATATCTTCAAAGATTTCTTCGAAACGTTTGATTTGATTTTCATTTGAGCAAATCAGTGCGTTTTTGAAACCTTCGGTTTTGTGTTCATTCAAATCATCAATTAATAATTCGAATTGTTTGTTAAAACTTGGTTGAGGTTTGAATGGTGATTCTATTTCTTCAACAGTTTCAAAATAAGATTTCATCGAACATTCAATCACACCAAAAGATGAAATTTGTTGAAGAAAACCATTTTCATTCAAAAATAATTGATTCGGTTCCGCTTGTTTAATTTCTCCTTTTAATTCAGCAAAAGCAGTTTCAGCTTGTTCAAAATTCTTAGTAATTTGTTTCGCTAAAACAGAAATATTTTTCGCGATAACTAAACTATCTTTCGAAATATATTCTAAGAAACTTTCTCGTTTTTCGTTAATCGATTTACTCTCAAGATTTGGAATAATCGTAATTTCTTTTGTCGTTGCAATGGACAATTGATTCTCGATATCAAACGTTCTGATGGTTTCCACCTCATCACCAAACAACGAAATTCGATAAGGATGCTCATTCGAAAACGAAAAAACATCTATAATTCCACCACGAATCGAGAATTCTCCCGGTTCAGAAACAAAATCAACACGATGAAAATTATAAGAAGATAAAACCTCCGTTAAGAAATCAATTCCTAAATCATTTCCAACCTTCACTTTAAGTGTATTCGTAGAAAGCGCTTTTTTTGTCACTACTTTTTCAGACAAGGCTTCCGCATATGTCACCACAATTTTTGGGCGTTTCGAATGCGATAATACATTTAAAACCTCTGTTCTAATAACAACATTTGCATTATTTACTTCCTCAATTTCGTAAGGACGCTTATAAGAAGACGGAAAAAATAGAATTTGTTCTTTATCAAACAAAGTTTCCAAATCATTTAACACATAAGCCGCTTCTTCTTTATCATCAAAAATTAGAATCGTAGGACGCGCAACACGATCATATAAATGACCAGTTATAATGCTCAATCCTGAACCTAAAAAACCTTTGATATTGACTTTATGCTGTGGATTATTTTTAAAATTGACAATAAGCTTCTGTACGAAATCTGAAGAATCGTATAAGCTAAAAACGTTGTGAATAGTTTTCTGTTCCAAAGTTTTGCAAATATAAAATTTTATAAACTTATTTTTAAACAATCTTTAAAAAAAGCAATGTTAAAATGCGAATTTTCAATTAATGAAAATTTTTCGGAAAATTTATAAAAAAAGTTGAGCTAAGTTAAAAAAATTAATCCTAGCTTTGGCTTATCAAAAAAAGAAAATGAAATTAGTTCACAACATTATCAACTTGATTATTTTAGTCATTCTTATCCCAGGGAGTGGTAATTAGTTGTGTACGTACAAAATAACAATTAAAGCCACTTCTTAACGAGGTGGCTTTTTTTATGGAGAAAAATTAATTAAACAATATTATGCAAAACAATTTCGTCATTATTATCATTATTATTTTAGTCTTGGTCTTACGATTAGGAAAGGTGGTTTTATGACAAATTTTTTGAACGATTTTTTATGAGCCACCTTTATTCAGGGTGGCTTTTTTTTATGTTTTTAATACAAACAATGTCAAATAAATAGTGATGAAAAACAACAACAAAGCACTAAACAAACATAGTCGAACCGTTACGCAAGATGACACTTTACCCGCGTCACAAGCGATGTTACATGGGATTGGCTTAACAAACGAAGACCTTAAAAAACCATTAATCGGAATTGCAAGCATGGGGTACGATGGAAATACTTGCAATATGCACCTAAATCAATTTGCACAGTTGGTACAAGATGGAATGAAAGCCGAAAACCTAATCGGATTGAAGTTCAACACTATCGGAATTAGCGATGGAATTACCAACGGAACTTCAGGAATGCGCTACTCTTTAGTAAGTAGAGAAATCATTGCAGATTCTATCGAAACTGTTTGTGCAGGACACTTTTACGATGGCGTAATTACTATTCCTGGTTGTGATAAAAACATGCCAGGATCGATTATGGCAATGGGACGTTTAAACCGTCCTTCGATCATGATTTATGGTGGAACAATTGCTCCGGGACATTACAAAGAAGAGGAATTAAACATTGTTTCTGCTTTCGAAGCATTAGGAAAAAAATTAAACGGAAATCTTGATGACAAAGATTTTTGTGGAATCATTCAGAATGCTTGTCCTGGTCCAGGTGCTTGTGGCGGAATGTATACAGCAAACACAATGGCAGCGGCGATTGAAGCAATGGGAATGAGTTTACCTTATTCTTCGTCTTACCCTGCTCTTAGTCAAGAAAAGAAAAACGAATGTACAACTGCGGCACATTATCTAAGAATTTTATTAGAAAAAGATATTAAACCAAGTGATATCATCACGAAGAATTCTTTAGAAAATGCAATCAAAACAATTGTTGTTTTAGGCGGAAGCACAAATGCTGTTTTGCACTTATTAGCAATTGCAGCGACTATGAATATCAAATTATCATTAGACGATATACAAGCAATTAACGATAAAACATCAGTAATAGCAGACTTAAAACCTAGTGGAAAATACTTGATGGAACATTTGAGTAAAGTTGGTGGAGTTCCTGCTGTTTTAAAGTATATGTTACAAGAAGATTTAATCGATGGAAGTTGTTTAACGGTTACTGGAAAAACATTAGCCGAAAATTTAGCATCGGTTCCTGATTTAGATTTCTCTAAACAAAATATTATTCGTCCATTATCTAATCCCATAAAAGAAACTGGACACTTACAAATGCTTTACGGAAACCTTGCTCCTGGCGGATCGGTATCTAAAATATCTGGAAAAGAAGGTTTTTATTTTAAAGGAAAAGCACAAGTTTTTAATAGCGAAGTTGAAGTTTTAAAAGCAATCGAAGATTTACAAATCAAAGCTGGAAGCGTTATCGTCATCCGAAACGAAGGTCCGAAAGGTGGTCCTGGAATGCCAGAAATGTTGAAACCAACATCTGCCATTATTGGAGCTGGATTAGGAGATAAAGTCGCTTTGATTACAGACGGACGATTTAGTGGCGGAACGCACGGATTTGTCGTCGGTCACATAACACCAGAAGCTTTTGAAGGAGGTCCAATCGCATTAGTCGAGAATAATGATCTCATCGAAATTGACATCAACAAAAATGAATTAAACCTTTTGATTGATGAAAAAACATTAGAAAATCGAAAAAATAACTGGAAACAACCCGCATTAAAAGTAAAAAATGGAGTCTTATACAAATACGCAAAGCAAGTCGGAAACGCTTCAGAAGGATGTCTTACTGACCAATAAACCAACTCAAATTTCAGGTTCACAAGCGATTATTAACGCTTTATTGTCCGAAGGAGTTACAACAGTCTTTGGCTATCCTGGTGGCGCAATTATGCCTATATATGATGCTTTGTATGATTACAAAGATAAATTAGAACACATTTTAGTTCGTCATGAACAAGGAGGCATTCACGCTGCGCAAGGTTATGCAAGAACTTCAGGAAAAGTAGGTGTAGCTTTTGCCACGAGTGGTCCAGGCGCAACGAATTTAGTCACTGGAATTGCAGATGCCATGATTGATAGCAATCCTATTGTATGTATCACAGGGCAAGTTTTCGCTTCTCTTTTAGGAACGGATGCTTTTCAAGAAACTGACGTTATCAATATTACTAATCCTATCACGAAATGGAATTATCAAATTACTGATGCAGAAGAAATAAATGATGTTCTAGCAAAAGCATTTCATATTGCTCGCTCTGGAAGACCAGGACCTGTCTTAATTGACATTACAAAAAATGCTCAAATACAACTTATCGAAAAGAAAAAGTATGAGAAATGCACGCATGTTCGCAGTTATAGACCAGAACCAGAGATAAGAACTGAATATATAAAAGCTGCTGCTAAACTTATTAATCAAGCAAAAAAACCATTTGCGATTATTGGTCAAGGAATATTACTTGGAAAAGCTGAACAAGAATTAAACGATTTCTTAGAAAAATCTGGAATTCCTGTAGCAACAACTTTGATGGGATTAAGTTCTTTAGATACTGATCATCCACAATATGTAGGTTTATTAGGTATGCATGGTAATTATGCACCTAATGTTAAAACAAATGATTGCGATGTATTAATTGCCATAGGAATGAGGTTTGATGATCGCGTAACTGGACGCTTAGACAAATATGCAAAACAAGCCAAAGTGATTCATCTTGATATTGACCCAGCAGAGATTGGTAAAAATGTAAAAGTTGCTGTCCCTGTTTGGGGAGATTGTAAAAAAACACTTCTGTTATTAACAAATTTGATTCATCCTAATGATCATTCTCAATGGTTAAAAGAATTTAGAGATCTCGAAAAAGAAGAACGTACAGAAGTTATTAATAAAGAATTCCATCCAACAACTGATGTGATATCTATGGCTGAGGTTATCAATACCTTAAATGAATTAACTAAAGGAGAAGCCGTTATTGTGACAGACGTAGGACAACATCAGATGTCGGCTTGTCGTTACGCGAAATTCAAAGATTCTAAGCTTTTGGTTACATCAGGAGGATTAGGAACAATGGGATTTGGTTTACCTGCAGCAATTGGAGCATGGTATGGAGCACCAGAAAAAGACATTGTCATGGTTTGTGGAGATGGTGGTTTCCAAATGACGTTACAAGAAATGGGAACGATTATGCAATTTGGAGCTAAAGTAAAAATATTAATCCTAAACAATAGCTTCCTTGGAATGGTGCGTCAATGGCAAGAATTATTCAACGACAAACGCTATTCTTTCGTAGATATTACAAGTCCAGATTTTGTAGCACTTGCAAAAGCCTACCAAATAGAAGGTCAAAAAATAGAAGCAAGAAACGACTTGAAAAATGCTTTAAAAGAGATGTTAGAGCATGATGGTTCTTATCTTTTAGAAGTTATGGTAGGAAAAGAAAACAATGTATTTCCTATGGTAGAACAAGGTACAAGTGTTTCTGAAATTAGATTAAAATAAATTATTATGGACTCAAAACAAGAATATACAATTACGCTATATACAGAAAATTCCATAGGAATTTTGGGAAGAGTTGCAGGAATTTTTACTCGACGAAAAATTAATATTGAAAGTTTAAGCACTTCTCCATCAGAAATAGAAAATGTACACCGATTTACAATTGTAATTGAAGAATCTGAAGAAGTCGTTCGAAAACTTTGCATGCAAATTGAAAAACAAATCGATGTTCTTAAAGCTTATTTCAATAATAATGATGAATTAATCTGGCAAGAACAAGCTTTATACAAAGTACCCACTAACATTATTGCTGAAAAGGCATACGTTGAACGTTTATTACGTCAATATGGCGCGAATACAGTTGTGATTCGCAATGATTATACAGTTTTTGAAACAGCTGGTCATCGTGAGGAAATTGATAATCTAACACAAGAGCTGACTAAATATGGCTTAATAGAATTTGTTCGTGGAGCTAGAATAGCCATTATAAAAGCAAGTGCTGGTTTCCATGAAAAATTATTACAATTCGAAAAAGACGAGCCATCAAAAGAAGTAATCGAAAATGAATTCCTAAACGAAGGAACCTCAGTTTTCACAATGTAAAGACGAATAATTCAACAAATAATTTTATTAAAAAATCAAAAATGACTAATTACTTTAATTCACTATCATTAAGAGATCAATTATATCAACTAGGACAAGCAGAATTTCTAAATAACTCAGAATTCGCAAAAGGTACAGACGCATTAAAAGACAAAAAAATTGTGATTGTAGGCTGCGGTGCGCAAGGGTTAAACCAAGGATTAAATCTACGAGACAGCGGTTTAGATGTTTCATACGCGTTACGCAAAGAAGCGATTGAACAACAAAGAGATTCTTGGAAAAATGCAACAAGTCATAATTTTACAGTAGGAACTTTCGAGGAATTAATCCCAAATGCTGATGTTGTTGCGAATTTAACGCCGGATAAACAACATACGCAAGTTATCAATACTGTTCAACCACTTATTAAACAAGGTGCTACACTTTTATATTCTCATGGATTCAATATCGTAGAAGAAGGTGTGCAAATTCGTAAAGATATTACAGTAATAATGGTTGCACCAAAATGTCCAGGTTCGGAAGTTCGTGCAGAATATTTAAGAGGATTCGGAGTTCCTACATTAATTGCCGTTCACCCAGAAAATGATCCCGAAGGAAAAGGTTTTGATCAAGCAAAAGCATATTGTGCAGGAACTGGTGGTCACAGAGCGGGAGTTTTAAGATCATCATTTGTTGCGGAAGTAAAATCAGATTTGATGGGAGAGCAAACCATTTTATGTGGTCTTTTACAAACAGGTTCTATTCTTTCTTTCGAAAAAATGATTGAAAACGGAATTGATGCTGGTTATGCTTCAAAATTAGTTCAATATGGTGTGGAAGTAATTACAGAAGCCTTAAAACATGGTGGAGTTAGCGGTATGATGGATAGATTAAGTAATCCTGCTAAAATTAAAGCTTTTGAACTATCAGAGGAATTAAAAGATATTATGCGTCCATTATTCCAAAAACATCAAGACGACATTATTTCTGGTGAGTTTAGTAAAACAATGATGGAAGATTGGGCGAATGATGATAAAAACTTATTAAAATGGAGAGCTGAAACTGAAGAAACTGCTTTTGAAAAAACACCCGCTGGAGATGCAAATATTACTGAACAAGAATATTTTGATCATTACACTTTAATGGTTGCTTTTGTTCGTGCTGGAGTTGAATTAGCTTTCGAAACTATGGTGGAAGCAGGTATTAAACCTGAATCTGCTTACTACGAATCATTACACGAAACACCATTGATTGCAAATACAATTGCTCGTAAAAAATTATTCGAAATGAATCGTGTAATTTCTGATACAGCAGAATATGGTTGTTATCTTTTCGATCAGGCTTGTAAACCTTTGTTAAAAGATTTTATGACAAAAGTAAACGTAGACGTTGTCGGAAAAAATTACAACGAAGGAAAAGACAATGCTGTTGACAATGCGACATTGGTACACATAAATGATGTTTTACGTAATCATCCTGTCGAAACTGTGGGAAAAAAACTTCGTAAAGCAATGACTGCTATGAAAACCATAAAAACGGCATAATCAAATATTAAAATAACTAAGAAAATAGTGAATTATGACAAAGGGACTTAGAAGTGAGAAAACTGAGACCTTAGGCGTTTCGCTTGACGAAGTAAACTTAGCACAAATGAATTTGAAAGGAGTTGCCAAAAACACTCCTTTCGATTTCAATGAAAATTTAAGTCGTCAATTTGATGCGAATGTCTATCTAAAACGAGAAGATTTACAAGTCGTCCGTTCATACAAATTACGTGGTGCTTATAATAAAATCGTTCAGTTATCAGAACAAGAAAAAAATAATGGTGTAATCTGCGCAAGTGCAGGAAATCACGCACAAGGTGTGGCGTATTCGTGTCAACAATTAAATATCAAAGGTAAAATTGTGATGCCAACGACGACACCTCAACAAAAAATAAAACAAGTAAAATGGTTTGGGAAAGATCAAATCGAAATCATTTTACATGGTGATACATTTGATGATGCATCGGCTTTTGCACATCAATTATCCCAAGAAGGAAATATTACATTTATTCATCCTTTTGATGACGAAAAAGTAATCGCAGGACAAGGAACTGTTGCTTTAGAAATTTTGAATCAATGCAATCAACCAATCGATTATATTTTCGTGCCAATTGGCGGTGGAGGTTTAGCATCTGGCGTTATTTCTGTGATGAAAACACTTAGTCCAAACACCAAAATTATTGGCGTAGAACCGAGTGGCGCAGCAAGTATGGCAGAAGCTATCAAACAAAAACAATCTGTTGCATTAGCGAAGATTGACCCTTTTGTAGATGGCGCAGCTGTAAAAAAAGCAGGTGAAAAAACCTACAAAATCTGTGCAGAAGGTTTAGAAACAACTTGTGCTGTTCCAGAAGGAAAAGTTTGTTCGAGCATTTTGCGTTTGTACAATGAAGACGCAATTGTTGTAGAACCAGCAGGCGCTTTGAGTGTTTCGGCTTTAGATTTTTTCAAGGAAGAAATCAAAGGAAAAAATGTGGTTTGCGTGCTTAGTGGAAGCAACAACGACATTACGCGAATGGAAGAAATAAAAGAAAGAAGTTTGCAATATGAAGGTTTGAAACATTATTTCATTATCAATTTTCCTCAACGTGCCGGTGCTTTAAAAGAATTAGTGAACGAAGTTTTGGGTGAAAATGATGACATTACCTATTTTCAATACACACAAAAAAATAACAAAGAAACAGGTCCAGCAGTAGTTGGCATTGAACTAGACAAAAAAGAGGATTTAGATGGTTTAATTTTTAGGTTAGAAAATCATCATTTCGAATATCAATATCTTAACACAGACAACACACTTTTTTCGTTAATGATTGGATAATTTTTCCATCATTAATATACTATTCAAAAAAAGCAAAGCTTCTATTTAGTTAGAAACTTTGCTTTTTAATTTATTAATTATTCAACAACCAATTTTTCAACTCATCAAAATTATTGCTCATTTCAACTTTATTCGATTGTTTCGATTTCAATTCTTCTACTTCTTTTGGATAGACAATTTTATCTTGTATTTCTTTCGGAAAAACTTCAGGAAATTTACATGGATGTGCCGTCGATAAAAATACTACCAACTCTTTTTCATCTTGCTTTTTCGCTTGATATTCCTTCGCTGCCAACCACGCAATCGACGTATGCGGACAAGCAATATAATTGTATTCTTGATTAATTTCTACGATTGCATTTATTGTTTCTACATCTGAAAAAGCTTTCGAAATCATTTTTGATTTTAATTGCTCCACATCTTGCTCAAAAAACTCCATCACGCGAACCCAATTACTCGGATTTCCAACATCCATTGCATTCGATAACGTTTGTACAGAAGGTTTTGGTTGATAATTTTCGGTTTCTAAAAATGAAGGAACAGTATCATTCGCATTTGTAGCCGCAACAAATTGTTCCACTTCCAATCCTAATTTTGAAGCTAAAATACCAGCCGTAATATTCCCAAAATTTCCACTCGGAACAACAAAAGAAACTTTCTCAAAACCTTTTCTTTTTGCTTGGGCAAATGCCTCGAAATAATAGAAAGATTGCGGAATTAAGCGAGCAATATTAATTGAATTTGCTGAGGTTAAGTTTAGATTTTTCATTAAATCTTTGTCTAAAAAAGCTCGCTTGACCAATGCTTGACAATCATCAAAAGTTCCGTCGATTTCTATGGCACGAATATTTTTTCCATTCGCCGTTAATTGCAATTCTTGTATCAGCGACACTTTTCCTTTTGGATACAAAATCGTTACTCTCGTTCCTTCTACTCCCAGAAAGCCAAGTGCTACAGCGCCTCCTGTATCGCCAGAAGTTGCGACCAAAACATCTAACAATTGATTATCTTTTTTTGAATAATGTGCCATCACGCGACTCATAAATCTTGCTCCAAAATCTTTAAAAGCAAAAGAAGGTCCGTGAAATAATTCCAAAATAGCTAAATCATCTTCTAAAAACACCAAAGGCGCAGGAAAATTAATTACATCATCAATTAAATTATTAATCGTTTCTTCAGAAAAATCATCTTTTAATAAGTGATTTGTCACCTTTTTCGCAATCTCTTGAAATGAATAATTTTCAATAGAATTCAACCAATTTTCATCTAATTTTTCCAACGACAAAGGCATATACAATCCTTTATCTTCTGGCAAAGATTGGAAAACCGCTTGTTTAAAATCGACTCTGTTATTATGATTATTTGTACTATATAATTTCATTTTTAGTGTTTTATGTAAGGTCCTTGTTGATTAATTTTAGAGACAAATGATAAATGTTCAATTTCTTTTATCGTCAAAAAATTATTTAATTTTTGTTCGATATTTTCTGCATCCAATTTACTTTTAGATAACGCCATAACTGTTGGTCCAGAACCAGAAATACCGAATGTTAATGCATTATTTTCGAGCGAAATACTTTTCATTTCATTAAAATACGGAATCAATAAAGAACGATTTGGTTCGACAATATCATCCTGCATCGAACGACCAATTTCTTCGTAATCATTCTCATAAAGCGCCGCAACCAAACTTGCAATATTCCCCCATTGTTTTATTGCTTTACTCAATTGCACTTTATCTTTAATTAATTTGCGCGCATCCTTTGTTGGCACTTCTACTTTTGAGTAAATCAGTGTGACATATAAATTTTCAGGAACAGGTAAAGAACGCACCAAAATCGACTCATAAGAAGGAATCAACGTAATTCCACCAAACAACGATGGCGCAACATTATCCGCATGAGCAGCACCACAAGCCAATCGTTCGCCTTCCATACAATAAGGTAAAAGCTCATTTTTAGAAAGTGGTTTTCCTAATAATTCATTCAATGCAAAAAGTCCAGCAACTGTACTCGCCGCGCTTGAACCTAAACCACTTCCAATTGGCATTTTTTTGTGTAATTCTATCGATAATCCAAAAGAATCTTGTAGACCTAAATCACAAAATAATTTCCATGCCGAATGAGAAACTGTATTTTTCATCGCATCCAAAGGCAATTTCCCCTCGTCACCTGTAATTGTCAGAATTTCGATTCCTAACTTTTCTGTCTTTTTCATGATTACCTCATCACCTGGATAATCCACCGCAAAGCCCAAAATATCATATCCACAGATCATATTGGCAACTGTTGCAGGAGCAAAAACATGTACTTTATCTAAAAACTTCGCTTGATCAAGCTTATATTTATTTTCGATTATTTGATTCATCTTTTATCGTATTGAACTTATATTAACTAAATCTGCAAAAACGCCAGCTGCTGTAACTTCTGCACCAGCTCCAGGTCCTTTCACAACCAAAGGACGTTCCTTGTAACGCGCTGTTGTAAAAGAAATAATATTATCGCTTCCAGACAAGGCATAAAACGGATGTTGATTATCCACCAATTCTAACGAAATTGATATTTTTCCATCTTCTAAAATCCCGATGTAACGAATCACTTTCTGCTCCTCATCTGCTTGATGTTTTATCTTTTCGAAATAATCATTTTCGTTGACTAATTCTTGATAAAAATCTTCTACAGTTGCAGCTTCTAAACAAGATTTAGGCAAAATAGAATCGATTTTTACATCTCCCGCTTCAATTTCGTAACCATTGTCACGAGCAAGAATCAACATTTTTCGCATAAAATCTATTCCACTCAAATCATCGCGAGGATCTGGTTCTGTATAACCTAATTCTTGCGCTTTTTTTACAATTTCGGCAAATGTATTTTCACCTTTAAAATGATTAAATATATACGAAATTGTTCCTGATAAAATTGCTTCAATTTTTAAGATTTGATCTCCACTCATTCTTAAATCTTTCAACACGCTAATAATTGGTAAACCTGCTCCAACATTTGTTTCGTAAAGAAAATCAATACCATATTTTCGAGCAGTTTCTTTCAATTTTTTATACTCTTGATAAGAAGATGAATTCGCAATTTTATTACATGTCACAACCGAAATACTGCTTTCAAAAATTTGTTTGTAATAATTTGGCAAATCAGAACTCGCAGTATTATCTACAAAAACACAATTTGGTAAATTATACTGTTTCATTTTTTGGATAAATTCATTCAAATCAGCTGGAGAAGAAGAATTTTCTAATTCATTTTTCCAATTCGATAAATTAATTCCGTTTTCATCAAACATCATTTTTTTTGAATTTGATAATCCAACCAATTTAATCTCGATATCATTATTTTTTGCTAAAAAATCTTTCTGTTTTTCTAATTGATTTAAAAATGTCGACCCAATATTTCCTACTCCAACATTGAAAACATGAATTGTTTTTTTCAAATGATTAAAAAACGCATCATGTACCGCATTTAAAGCTTTTGACAAATCATTTTCGTTAATCACAACCGAAATATTATACTCCGAAGAACCTTGCGCAATCGCTCTGACATTGATTCCATTTCGTCCTAATGCATAAAATAACTTGCCCGAAACACCAACCATTTTCTTCATGTTTTCTCCAACAATTGCAATAATTCCGAGATTTTCTTCAATTTCAATTGGTTCCAACCATTTTGCTGCAATTTCCAAACAAAACTCTTCTTCAATTAATTGCTTTGCTTTTTCGACTTCATTATGATGAATGGCAAGCGTGATACTATGCTCTGACGAAGATTGCGTAATCAACACAATGTTGATATGATGTTGCGCTAAAAGTGAAAAAAGTTTTCCACTAAAGCCCAATTTGCCAACCAAGCCGCTTCCTTTTATATTGACTAATGCAATATCTTTGATCGACGAAATTCCTTTAATTGGATAATCTGTTGGTTGCGAATCGAACTGAATTTTTGTTCCCTCAAAATCCGGTTGAAATGTGTTTTTAATTAAAATCGGAATTCGAAGTTTAAAAGCTGGAGCCATTGTTGGCGGATAAATCACTTTCGCACCGAAATACGACAATTCCATCGCTTCTGTATACGATAAATTTTCTAACGAAAAAGCTTTGTTCACAAAACGAGGATCCGCCGTCATCATTCCATTTACATCTGTCCAAATTTCAATTTGTTCTGCATGTAAAGCCGCACCAATCAAAGCCGCAGTGTAATCAGAACCTCCTCTTCCCAAAGTTGTCACTCGTCCTTCTTCATTAGCAGCAATAAACCCTGTTACAACTAATAATTTATCCGAATAATCTTTTGCTAATTGTTGAATATTCTGAAACGATTTTTCCTCGATAACATTCGCTTGACCAAAATTATGATCAGTCAAAATATAATCTGATGCATTAATCGCCAATGAATTTCCAACATGCTCTTGCATTACTTTTGCTATTAATAAAGCACTACATCTTTCGCCGAAACTCAAAATCAAATCTTTTGTTTGAGGGCTTAATTCTTTCAGAATTTCCACCCCTTCTAATAATGCTTCCAACTCATTCATCAACAATTTTAATTTTGTTAAAATCGGATTTTGATTCGGCACATCGATTAAAGCTTTTACAATTTCGAAATGTTTGTCTTGAAAAAGTTTTAAATCATTTTCATCAAAATTTCCTGATGAAGCTTCTTCAGACATTTTGGTTAATAAATTGGTCAAACCAGAAATAGCAGACACAACCAAAATAATCGAGTTATTTTGTTGCTTTTCCTGTTTAACAATTTCTACGACCGCGCGGATACCTTCTACCGATCCGACTGATGTTCCTCCGAATTTTAAAACTTTCATAATTTAAATTTTGATCATAAAAAAAGCATCTTCCTTTTGAGAAGATGCTTTTGCATTATTTTTTTAGAATTAAATACATAACAAAACTCCTCTAAGTGTGAACACTAGAAGTCGTCGTAATTGAAATGATTGTATTTAATCCGTTTTGTTTCATTATTGATAACGAATATACAAACTTTTTCAATAAATCATTACGTATTTATTATTTTTTTATATTTATTTCACCGAATCCTTTTTTACAGCCAATGAATCATTTGGTTCAGCAACAGGTTTTACATCACTTGCATAGCCAACAACAATTCCGTCTAGTTTATCAATTTTTCGTACTTTAAAAGTTTCTGTACCTTCTGCTCCTTTAAAAGATACTTTATAAACTGCTTCGTAAACTGTTTTGTCACCATCTTCAAGAGGCGTCATTTTCTCAAAGTTGTAGACATCAACTGGCCCATATTGTTTAACCACCGCATTCAAATCATCCACATTTACGCCTTCTACTTTCGAAAAAAGTGAATCAGGCTTATCTGCTCTGTATTTGTAAACATCTAAAACTGCTTCTTTCACCTTATAATCTGGCAAATCTGATTTTTTATTACATGC
This sequence comes from Empedobacter sp. UBA5036, assembly GCF_002415215.1. Classification (NCBI taxonomy): domain Bacteria; kingdom Pseudomonadati; phylum Bacteroidota; class Flavobacteriia; order Flavobacteriales; family Weeksellaceae; genus Empedobacter; species Empedobacter sp. UBA5036. Next base: position 25,868 of record NZ_DICC01000052.1, on the reverse strand, counting down.
TGTTAAAGCCAAAATACCGCCAACCATAAGTAATGCACTTGCTTTCATAATTCCTATTTTTTGTGTTAATTGATTATAACTAATGTAAAAATAAATAAGATAAAAAACAAGTATTTTTATTGAAATCAAATAGATAGAAACAAAAAAAGTCGATTCTGTAACAGAATCGACTTTTGAATATCTTTTATTGTAAAATGATTTTTTACACTTCAAAATTCACATAAAAACCTTCGTGACCTCGAACATTGAAAACTGTATTATCTTCAAAAATCAAGTATTGACCTTTTATTCCTTTCAAAACACCTTTTATTTCTGGCGTTTTTTTCAGGTTTAATGATTTTACTTTTTCTGGATAAGATAAAACTGGATAGTCTAACTTCCAAACTTCTGGCTCATCAACCAAAAATTGTTGAAAATCTGGATTCACTTCATTTCTGATTTCGTGATACTTTTCGAATAGATTAATTTCTGGTACATCATTTTTTAACATTCTTTGCCAATTCGTTTTATCAGCAATAACATTTTTCAACGAAACCTCTATCATTCCAGCTTCGTAACGGTTATCCGTTCGTGCAATAATAATAGCTTCTGAAGCTCCTTGATCGATCCAACGTGTCGGAACTTGCGTTAAACGTGTTACACCAACTTTTATTCCCGATGAATTTGCCAAATACACAATATGCGGTTGCAATTCGAATTTCGTTTCAAACTCTAAATCACGTTGTGCAATTCCTAAATGTGCTGTTGAAAGTTCTGGATTGATGATACTTGGATTAGCTTCTGGAACAGTAAAAAAACAATTTTTACAATATCCCATCTGATAAATCTCTTTGTCCTCGTGACAGTTTAAACATTCGTAATGATCAAAGTTAATCTTGATTTTTTTCCCTAACAATTGATTCATAACGATAAAATCATTCTTGAAATTCCAATAATAATTGATTGGCGTTCCATTTTCAGTTGTCATTTTACGAATTTGTCCTTCAAACTGCATCTTGCTAAAAAAGTTTAATTAATTTTGTGTAAATCTACAAAACTTTTAGCGGATGGGAATAGTCAATAAGATTATGGAAATTATGATGCGTAGCCGAATGAATGTCATCGAGGAAAGCATCAAAAATCCAGTTGGTACGCAAGAACGTGTGTTATTTGAGAATATCAAAAAAGCCAAATCGACTATTTACGGAAAAGAATTTCATTTTGACGAAATCAAAACGACACAGAAATTTCAAGAGCAAGTTCCTGCGGTGCATTACGAGGATTTTCAACCTTATATTGAATTAGCGAGAAAAGGTGAAAAAGATGTCACTTGGCACGGCAAAATAAAGTGGTTTGCGAAATCTTCTGGAACAACAAACGCGAAAAGTAAATTTATTCCGATTAGTAATGAATCCTTAGAAGATTGCCATTACGCAGCAGGAAAAACAATGTTTGCGTTGTACTTAAATGCTTATCCCGAAACGGATATTTTCATGCACAAAAACCTAAGAATTGGCGGAAGTAGTGAACTTTATCAAAAATATGATACGCGTTTTGGTGATTTATCAGCTATTTTGATTGATAATTTGCCTTTTTATGCAGAAATGAAAAATATTCCGAATCGTGAGATTTCTCTAATGTCTGATTGGAATGTAAAGATGAATGCTATTATTAATGCAACAAAAAATGAAGATGTTGGTTCTTTAACTGGTGTTCCTTCATGGATGTTAGTCGTTTTGAATAAATTATTAGCCGAAACTGGAAAGAATTATTTGGACGAATTATGGCCAAATCTCGAAGTGTTTTTTCATGGTGGAATCAGCTTCAAACCTTATGCAGAAAATTATAATTTAATTACTCAGAAAAAATTAAATTATTTCGAATTATATAATGCTTCCGAAGGTTTTTTTGGAATTCAGGATCAATTAAATAGTAAAGAGTTGTTGTTATTATTAGACAACGGAATCTTTTACGAATTTATTCCAATGGAAGAATTTGGTTCAGAAACTCAACGATTTTTAACAATTGGAGAAGTTGAAGTTGGTAAAAATTACGCCATGGTAATTACAACAAATGGAGGTTTATGGCGCTATATCATTGGTGATACGGTTCGTTTTACCTCAATTAATCCACACAGAATTGTTGTTTCTGGACGAACAAAACATTATATCAATGCATTTGGAGAAGAATTGATGATAGAAAATGCAGAAGAAGCTTTGAAACGTGCTTGTATGCAAACAAATTCGATCGTTTCTGAATATAGTGCTGGTCCAATTTTTATGCAAGGAAAAGAAAAAGGCGCTCACGAATGGATGATAGAGTTTGATAAAGATCCTGAAAATTTTGAGCAATTTATTGATTGTTTAGATAAAGGTTTGCAAGAAGTTAATTCCGATTACGAAGCAAAACGTTACAATAATATGACACTTAATCGACCGATTGTACACAAAGCACGCACAAAATTATTCATCGAATGGATGGCTTCAAGAGGTAAATTAGGTGGACAAAATAAAGTTCCTCGTTTATCAAATACAAGAGAGTTTATTGAACCATTAATTGAATTAAATAATCGATCATAATAAAAAAGAGAATCAATACGATTCTCTTTTTTTGGTTTAAAATAAATAGGATAATTACCTCGAAACAAGTAAATTTACTATTAAGAGAAAAAATACCTATTAATGCGAAGTACGAATTTATCTGAACTTAAATTCCACCAAATTGTGGAAAATAAGTTTCAAATTTACAACAGTCTCTTTATGAGTCTGCCCTACGAAAAAATGCAAAACATTGGATCGTTGATTCCGTTTTTGTACGATGAAAGTCAAAAAGGTTTACCAGAAGGTAAATCGCCAAATGAAATCATCAACAATTTTTTTGAGAAATACACCGATTTAAAGACCGAACAAGAACAAATCGATTTGATGTTTCGAATGATACAATACATCGAGCGACAAGTTGTTTTGTTTGATAGTATCGAAGATGCTGCATTTCCGTCATTACATTCCGAAAATGAAAAAGGAAGTTTGGAAAGCATTTACCATATTGCACAAGCGCAAGGTAAAATGGAGCAAGTAAAAACCAGAATCGAAGATTTTGTGACGAGAGTTGTTTTTACAGCACATCCAACGCAATTTTATCCGACAAATGTTCAACAAATTATTCAGGATTTACGCGATGCAATTCAACAAGATTCGGTAAGTAAAATTGATTTATTGTTGCAACAATTAGGAAAAACACCTTTTATCAACGAAGAAAAACCAACTCCTTACGATGAAGCTGTTTCTATTATTTATTATTTGAGAAATGTATATTATCAAACAATTGGACGATTGTATAACGAAATCAACCAATTGTTTTTTACAGAAAGTGAACCTCTAAAATCTCCTGTTATTCAATTAGGTTTTTGGCCTGGAGGCGATCGCGATGGAAATCCATTTGTAACAGCAGAAATTACATGGAAAGTTGCAAGTTTATTGCGTACAAGTATCTTAAAAAATTATTACAATCATCTTAAAATTGTTCAACGTAGATTAACATTCAAGCATGTTACAGAACCTTTGAAAGCGTTGAGTAATTTGATTTACGAAAATATGTTCAATGAAAATGGAACAATTACAATTGATGAAATCAAGACACGTTTACAGACTATTCGTACAATTTTGATTGAACAACACAACGGAATTTTCTTGGATATTTTAGACGATTTTATCACACGTGTTGATATTTTCGGGTTACATTTTGCTTCGTTGGATATCCGTCAAGATTCGCGTGTTCATCAAAAAGTAATTAACCAAATTATTGAAAAATATACTGGAATTAATCTGAAAGATTTAAGCGAAGCAGAACAAATCGAATTGTTAACAAATCCTTCTTTTACAGCTAAGCCTGAAGATTTTGAAGATGATATTGTCGTCGATACAATCAGAAATATTTATCAATTAAAAACGATTCAGCAACGAAATGGTGAATTAGGTGTTAACCGATACATTATTTCAAATTCTGAAACCATTTTCGATGTCTTAAATGTTTACGCTTTATTCAAATTTTGTGGTTACAAAGATGACGAAATTAAGTTTGATATTATGCCACTTTTCGAGACGATTAGAGGTTTAGATGGTGCTGAGAATACGATGAATAAATTGTATAATCTACCAATTTATGCACAACATTTAGAACGTAGAAAACAGCGTCAATCGATTATGCTAGGCTTTTCGGATGGGACAAAAGATGGCGGTTACATCAAAGCGAATTGGGAAATTTATCGCACCAAAGAAATCCTTTCGAATGTTTCGGATAAAAATCAAATCGAAGTTATTTTCTTTGATGGTCGTGGTGGACCTCCTGCACGTGGCGGTGGAAAAACACACGAATTTTATGCTTCTCAAGGGAAAACAATTGCGAATCACGAAATTCAAATTACGATTCAAGGGCAAACAATTACGTCGAATTATGGAACAATGCCGCAGGCAAAATATAATTTTGAACAATTGTACACGGCTGGTATCATTTCGGATGTTTTCTCTACAAGCACAAGTCAGATTTCGCCAGATGAGCGAATTTTGATTGATAAATTAGCCACAATTAGTTATCAGAAATACGAAGATTTGAAAGCGCATCCTTCATTTTTACCTTATTTAGAAAATATGAGTACGCTTAACTATTATGGAAAAACGAATATCGGAAGCCGTCCGAGTAAACGAGGTGGTGATAAAAAATTAGAGTTCGATGATTTGCGTGCTATTCCATTTGTGGGTTCTTGGAGTCAATTAAAACAAAATGTTCCGGGATATTTTGGTGTTGGAACAGCTATAAATGAATTGAAAAAACAAGGTCATTTAGAGGATGTAAAAGATTTATTCAAGAATTCGAGCTTCTTCAAAACATTGATCCAGAATAGTATGATGTCGATGGAAAAAACTTATTTTCCATTAACATCTTATATGAAAAATGATCCTGAATATGGTGAATTTTGGAATATTTTGCACGATGAATTTGAATTATCAAAAGCATTATGTTTAGAAATTTCGGGTTACACAGAATTGATGCAAGACGAACCATTGAACAAATCTTCGGTACAAATGCGCGAAAAAATTGTGTTACCATTATTAACGATTCAACAATTTGCGTTGAACAAAATTCATCATGAAAGTGAGTTCAAATCAATCTATGAGCAAATTGTGATGCGTTCGTTATTCGGAAATATTAATGCGAGTCGAAATTCGGCTTAATTTTCAGAATATCTTAATACCTTCGCAACGATGGAAAAGATTATTTTAGGGATTGATCCTGGAACAATGGTGATGGGTTTTGGTTTGATTGAAGTCAAAAATAACAAAATAAAGTTGATTACTTTAGACGAATTGTTGTTGCACAAACTTCCGAACCAGCAAACTAAATTGAAAAAGATTTTCGAAAAAACTTTAGCCATTATCGATCAATATCATCCTGATGAATTAGCCATTGAAGCGCAGTTTTTTGGCGTTAATGTTCAGTCTATGTTAAAACTTGGACGTGCACAAGGCGTTTGTATTGCGGCTTGCCTGCATCGCGATATGCCTGTGGTAGAATATGCGCCAAAAAAAATTAAGATGGCGATTACCGGAAACGGAAATGCCTCGAAAGAACAAGTTGCGGGAATGTTGCAACATTTACTTGGATTGAAAGAAATTCCGAAGCGTTTGGACGCCACAGATGGTCTTGCCGTTGCGGTTTGTCATTATCTAAATTCGGGTAAAACAACTGGAACATCAAGTTCTTATTCGAGTTGGGATGCCTTTGTAAAAAATAATCCGAATCGAACAAAATAAAATATATTTGTAGTAGAATTAGCAACCTAATTCGTAAAACATAAAACACATCAAATGAAAAAATATTTAATCGCTGCCTCAGTTTGTGCAACAGTTTTCTCTTCAGTGTTATTTTCTTGTAAAGATTCGACAGGAAAAAACAATACTGCAATCACTGAAATTGTTTCGAAAATTGAACAAAATAAATACAAAATTGGCGACAAAATCGATATTCCTTTAACTAATTTGGATGGAATTACGAAAGTTGTAGTTTCGGTGGATGGACAAGAAGTTCCTGCTGATTTTACGATTAACGGAAAAACAATTGGATTAGGAAACCATACGGTTAATTTGAAATTCTTCAAAGGAGAAGAAGAAACAAATTCGCGCGATTTTACGTTTGTGGTTTATGCAAATGAGCCGGCTGCACAATGGAATTATGAAATTGTAGGAACTTATCCACATAATCCAGATTATTTTACGCAAGGTTTTTATTTCAAAAACGGAAATATTTTCGAAGGAACTGGACTTCGCGGAGGAAAAACACGTTTGATTGAATATAAATTGGGGGCAACTGAACCTACAAAATTATATCAAATTAAAGACGATGTTTTTGGAGAAGGAATTACAGAACTGAATGGTTTTATTTATCAATTAACATGGCAAGATCGTGTCATTTATAAATATGATTTGAACTTTAATCAAGTTGAAAAATTTGATATGCCAGCTCAAATTATCGAAGGCTGGGGAATTACTACAATTGGTAAAGAATTGGCTATTACAGAAGGTTCTCAACGTATTCATTTTTTCGACGAGAATTTTAATTATTTAAGAACTGTTCAAGCTTTTGACAGTCAACAACCATATAGTTATTTGAATGAAATTGAATACCACGATGGTTTAATTTATGCAAATGTTTACCTAAAATCTGGACACGCAGATAACAGTAATATCGTGGTAATAGATCCGCAAACTGGCGCTGTAAAAGCTGAGTTTAATTTTGCTGAATTGAAAGGAAAACAAGGAAATCCACAAGCGCAAGAATTGAACGGAATCGCTTTCAAAGACAACGGAAATATGTTAGTTACTGGAAAGCTTTGGGACAAAATCTTTGAAGTGAAGATTAAGAAATAATTTCCTTAACACATAAAAAAGCAAAAAGCTCGACCTGCAAAATCGAGCTTTTCTTTTCAAAAATCATCTAAAAAATTATAAGTAAAAATTTATGGTTACGAAAGATCTATAACCAAAATTGATCTTTCCAATCTGTGTTAGTTAAAAGTGAATTAAATTGTTCTTTAATTACTTTTAACTTTTTTTGTGTTGCATTTTTCTCAAATTCAGGAAACATTTGTTTCTCCTCAAATCTGATATGCAAATCCAATTCTTCTTCGATATAAATCAAACTTTTCATCGGATTTTTTGCATCTATTTTAAACAAGCGTCTCAAACGTCTATGTTCTTTCAATGCTCTTTTTACCAAGTAATGATCTTCATCTAAAAGCGAAAACAAGTAATTTTCTTCTATCTCAAATTTTTTGAATAACACTTTTTCCCCATACCAATTTACATAATCAACAATTCGTTGAATATCGACTCCTTTATCTATTCCAGCACGAATATTCCAACAAAAAAATAATGTTTTATGATGCCTTTCGCACGCTTCATTTAGATTTACTGTTACAGTATAACTCATCTGAGAAGCAGTTGTTTGAGGAAGTTCTATTAATAGGTTCATTGTTGTAATTTTTTAATTCGGATAATCGGATATTTTTATCTTATTTTTAATCAAATTTTTTTAATGCTTAAGAAAAGCAATTCCTTTCTCTAGATCATCAATCAAATTAAACATCGATGTCTTTTCTAGCATTCCTCGCAAATCATTACGAATTGCAAAAACACGGCTATGTAAAGCACAAGGTTTATTAGCATCGCATTCTACTAAACCTAAAATGCAACTGTGATAAAGACCATCTCCATCAATCGCTTTGATGATATTCACTAATTTGATATCTTCTAAATGCGCTGCATCCATTTGGAAACCTCCCATTTTTCCTTTGACAGATGAAATCACATTTGCTTTAACTAATTGTTGAAGAATTTTGGCTGTGTAAGCTTCTGGAGAATTAATCGAATTTGCAATTTGTTTTAAATTGACTCTCTTTCCTTCTACAGATTCTTGTGCAATAAACACACAAGCCTTAATTCCATATTCGCACGCTTTAGAAAACATTAATTTCTTTTATTCATTATAAATTATGAAACAAATATACAACTAATTTTAATTCGGACAAATTTATCTTATTAAATTTTTAAAAATAAAAAAACCACTCAAAAATGAGTGGTTTAATATTATCTGAAAAGAAAATTTCTTAATCTTCGTCTTCGTCTTGATCAGCATCCTTAACAGCGTTACGAGAAGTACGAATAGCTACTACTACTGCGTTATCTGGATGAGCAAATGTGTAGTTATCATTTTTCAATGTTTCTACATACATTTTGTGACCAATTCTCATTGGAGTGATATCGATTTCGATTTCGTCTGGTAAGTTTGCTGGAATAGCACGAACTTTTAATTTACGCATGTTGAAACGTAAAACCCCACCAGCTACTAAACCACGAGCACGTCCTACTAAACGAACTGGAACTTCCATAGTTACTGGTTTGTCCTCGTTTAATTGGTAAAAATCTACGTGTAAGATTTTATCCGTTACTGGGTGAAATTGGATGTCTTGTAAAATTGCTTGAATTTTAGCTCCATCAGCTAACTCGATAGTTGCTGTATGAGCATCTGGAGTGTAAACTAATGATTTGAATGCTTTTTCATCAGCTGAAAAGTGGATAGGCTCTCCAGAACCGTAAACCACACAAGGTACTTGTTCAGCATTACGTAGGTTACGTGTAGCCACTTTACCTAAGTCTTCTCTTTTTACACCTTGAATTGTAATTGACTTCATAATAATATGTATATAATAAAAATAATTTAATATTTAGTTAAACCACTAGATAACAAAACGTTGACTAATAGATTTGTTGCTATGTACTAGATGCATAACATCAGCAAAAAGCGGAGCGCAAGATAATACTTTTATTTTAGATACGGAAGTATTTTTTAATGGAATACTATCAGTTATAGCAATTTCCGTTAATAGAGAGTTATCAAGACGCTCATAAGCTGGTCCAGATAAAACTCCATGCGTTGCAATCGCACGAACAGATTTTGCTCCTTTTTCCATAATCAATTCAGCCGCCTTTGCAAGTGTACCCGCTGTATCAATCATGTCATCCACTAAAATAACATTTTTACCTTCAACCTCACCGATTAACATCATGCTATCAACTTGGTTTGCAACTTTACGTTCTTTGTGACAAATTACGATATCTGCATTAAGGTATTTAGCATATGTATTTGCACGTTTAGCACCTCCCATGTCTGGAGAAGCAATACAAATATTATCTAAGCCTAAACCTTTAATGTATTCAACAAAAATTGTTGAAGCAAATAAATGATCAACAGGAACTTCAAAAAATCCTTGAATTTGATCAGCGTGTAAATCCATAGTCATTACACGAGTTGCTCCAGCTGTCATTAACATTTTTGCAACTAATTTTGCTCCAATTGGCACACGTGGAGCATCCTTACGATCTTGACGAGCAAAACCAAAATAAGGAATAACAACTGTAATACTTTTAGCAGATGCGCGTTTTGCTGCATCACACATTAAAAGTAATTCCATTAAATTGTCTGTTGGTTGCATTGTAGAACCAATTAAGAAAACGCGAGCTCCGCGAATTGGCTGTTCAAAAGCGGGTACAAATTCTCCGTCGCTAAATTCTACAATTTTAGATTTACCAAGTTCTTGACCATATTGATCGGCAATTTTTTGTGCTAATTCTAATGATCCTCTGGTCGAAAAAAGAAATGCTGATTGTTCCATTGTTTGTTTTGGGAAATATTTATGCAAAAATAATTTAAATGATTTAAAAATGATATAAGAAAATCAAAAATTAATTTCGGCACAATTATTGAATATTTTTTAAACAAGTTAAAATAATCATAAAGACATAATCATGACTTTCGTTAGTTATAGTGTTTTTTAACAGTTTTTGATTGATTCGTTTTTAAGTATTTATATAAATTTGCAATTAAATATATCCTCATGAAAAAGATTTCATACCTATTAAGTGTAATTGGATTAGGAATTTTTGCTCACGCGCAAGAAACTACTGAAACAATTAACAACGATTACAACAAATGGTCTATCGAGGCCAATGGAGGTGCGGTAAAAGCAAGAAAAGCATTCGCTCCAGGTTATTATTCAGAAACACCAAGTTTTTTCCATGCTGATTTTGGTGTACGTTATATGTTCAATCCAAAATTTGGTTTAAAATTAGATGGTGGATATGATCGTATCAAAGAAGGCGAAGATGTAGCTCGTTTCCGTTCTAATTATTACCGTGTAGATTTACAAGGGGTTGCGAACTTAGGACGAATCATGAATTTTGAAACATGGACAAATAGAATTGGATTATTAGCTCATGGTGGTGCAGGTTACTCTTGGATGAATAATGATGCGACAAAAGGTGCTGATGGTAAAGTTTTCGACGACAATGATAACATGGTAAATGTTATGGTTGGTTTAACACCACAATTAAGATTAACTGATCGTGTTGTTTTAACAGGAGATGTATCTTACGTAAGAAATATTCGTCAAAATGTAACATTTGATGGCACAGCTAACACATCAGGTTCAGGATTTGGAGGTGAAATTTGGAATGCTACTTTAGGTTTAACATTTTACTTAGGTAAAAACGAAAAACATGCTGACTGGGTTTACGAACCAACTCGTTCTGACTTAGAAGATCGTATTTCTAACATCGAACAAATGTTAAAAGATACTGATGGTGATGGTGTTGCTGATTACTTAGATCAAGAACCAGATTCAGCTCCAGGTGCTGTTGTTGACACTCACGGTGTTACAATTGACCACAATGGAAACGGAATTCCAGATAATATTGAAGAATATATCAAACAAAATGCAGGAGGAAACACAACTATCGTTAACGATGCTGATTTCTTAGAGCAAATGATTAACTCTGGTATTATCAACGTTTACTTTGATTACAATTCTGATAAACCATACCAACAATCTGTAGGAGGTATCAAATTTGTATCTGAGTACTTAAAAGCTAAGCCAAATGCTCAAATTGACATTTTAGGTTACGCTGACCCAGTTGGAAGTGATTCTTACAACAAAAATTTATCTCGTAGAAGAGCAGAAAATGTAAAAGCTATTTTAGTTAGTCAAGGAGCAAATGCTTCTCAATTAACTACAGTTGGTGAAGGTGAAGATAAAGAATTCAAAAATTCTCAAGTTTCTTCTCATCAATTAGCAAGAAGAGTTGTTTTCAGAGTAAAATAATTCTCTCTTAATTTAAGATATTAATCAGGGATAGATTTTTCCATTTTTTGGAGTCTCTATTCCTGATTTTTTTATTATATTTATCACCACTTAAATTACTAAAATATTGAATCCTTTTAACCAACACTTTAATGCTCCTAGATGGGTAGTATTAGTGCTAGACATACTTATAGTTTTCTTTAGCTATGTAATAACCAATTTTATACTTAATAGTTTTCTAAATTCTTTTAGTTTAGAAAAATTATTATTTAAATTACCATTTGTTGTAGCAGCATATACTATATGTTTTTTGTATTTTAAAACATATAAAGGAATTGTAAAAAAAACGGGGTTAAAAGATGCTGAAAATGTATTTGTATCTAATACTACGGCTTTTCTGATTCTTTTCTTCATCTCTTTTATCTATAGACAATTCATTGAATCTAATCTTTCGGAGAACACTCCTGTTTCATATGTTTTCAGAATGTCTTACTCTGTTATCTTTGTCCATTTATTTATTTCAACAGTAATAATGGTTATTGCCAGATTATATTATAAATGGATTTATAATTATTTTTTCTCAAAAAATAAGGAACAACAAAAAATATTAATTTACGGTGCAGGAGATTCAGGATTAATTACTCGAGATATTTTACAAAATGATACTCAGTTTAATTATAAAGTTGTAGGTTTTATTGATGATAAACCTTCTAAAATTGGAACATTTATAGATGGTGTTAAAATTTATTCTATAAATGATATTGATAATAAATTCATTGAACGAAATGATATTTCAGAAATTATTATTTCTATTCAAAATATTAAAACGAATCAATTATTAAATCTATCCAAATCATTAGAAGATTTGAATGTAAACATAAAAATAATTCCACCTATTTCTAATTGGATTGATGGTACATACAAGCCTGCTCAAATCAAACAATTAAAAATTGAAGATTTATTAGGTCGTGAATCAATTAAGTTGAAAAACCCTATTATTAATGAAAATGTACAAGGTAAGGTAATACTTGTTACTGGTGCTGCAGGTTCTATAGGAAGTGAAATTTCAAGGCAACTTGCTATGATGGATTTTGCTCAACTAATTTTGATTGATCAGGCAGAATCGGCTCTATATGATGTTCAACAGTCTTTAAAAAATGAAATTTCTGAAGAAAAACAAAATAGAATAGATTATATCGTTTCGAGTGTAAGAGATCGAAAACGAATGTTAAGCCTTTTTGATAAATATCATCCGCAAATTATTTTTCATGCAGCTGCATATAAACATGTTCCTTTAATGGAAAGATTTCCATATGAAGCAATTAATACAAATATTTATGGAACAAAAATTATTGCTGATTTAGCGAATGAATTTGGTGCCGAAAAATTTGTTATGGTTTCAACAGATAAAGCGGTTAATCCGACTAACGTGATGGGCGCAACCAAACGTGTGGCAGAAATTTATGTAAATTGTACAAATGAAAAATCTAAAACAAATTATATTGTTACTCGATTTGGCAATGTCTTAGGATCTAATGGTTCTGTAATACCTTTATTCAAACGTCAATTAGAAAACGGAGGTCCTTTGACAGTAACACATCCCGATATTACACGTTTTTTCATGACTATTCCAGAGGCCTGCCAATTAGTATTAGAAGCGGCTATTATGGGAAAAGGTGGTGAGATTTTTGTATTCGACATGGGCGAATCAATGAAAATTATTGATCTTGCTAAAAGGATGATTAGATTAAGTGGCTTTAAATATCCTGAAGAAATTGATATAAAAATTGTAGGTTTGCGTCCAGGTGAAAAAATCTATGAAGAGTTATTGGCTAATGATGAAAATACAGTAAAGACCCATCATGAAAAAATAATGATAGCAAAAGTTAATACAAACAAATGTCAAGACAATAAAAAACTAATTGAAGAACTATGCTTAATGTCTTCAACCATAGAAAAACATGAGCAAGTCATGCATTTAGTGGCTAAAATAAAAGAGATTGTACCAGAATTTAAATCTCAAAACTCAGAATTTGAAAAACTTGATAACTTAATTTATGAAAAATAAAATTTTTAATCTTTTAATTGTAATAGTTATACTCACTATTTCTTCTTGTGCATCAAAAAAAGAATTAGTCTACTTTCAAGGAGATCAACAATCTACTACGAAATACGAAGAATATATTCCTAAAATTCAATCTTCTGATATGCTAGCAATCAGTGTAAGTGCTGCTGATATAAAAGCTACAGAACCTTTTAATCAACAAAGTGTTTATCAAGTAAATTCTGGGGTGCAAAATAATCCTTATGCGAAGGTTTATACTGTTGATGAAAATGGTTATATCAACTATCCGTTAATTGGTAATGTGAAAGTAGGTGGATTAACTAGAACAGAAGCTGAAAATGAATTAAAAGCAAAAATCTCAAAATATATCGTTAATCCTGGGGTAAATATTAATTTTACAAATTTTAGAATTAGCGTTTTAGGAGAAGTTGCTAAACCTGGTAATTTTACAATTCCAAGCGAAAGAGTAAGTATACTTGATGCTTTAGGTATGGCTGGTGATTTAACTATTAATGGTGTTAGAAATAATATTATGGTTATTCGTGAACAAAATGGACAAAAACAAACATATAACGTCGATTTAACATCCAAAGAAATACTAAACTCTCCTGTTTATTATTTAGCCCAAAATGATGTTATTTATGTAGAACCAAATAATGCTAAAATTTCATCATCTAAATTTACACCAAACTATTCATTATGGATATCTGTTGCTGGTGTTATAATATCTGTAATTGCTGTTATTTCTAAATAAAAATGAGTACAAATAAAAATAACCTAGAAGACCAATACTTCGATGAGTCTGAAGAAACGATTAATATCAGACAAATTTTAGAACAATATCTTTATTACTGGAAATGGTTTGTATTTGGAGTTATTATTTCTTTAACCTTAGCCTTTTTATATGTTAAATATACTCAGAAACAATATCAAGTTTCAGCTAAAATATTATTAAATGAGAAAGAATCTGCAACAGGTGAATTAGCTGGTTTAATGGATCAAGCTATGCTTGGAGGGGGATCTTCAACAAATGCTGAAGTTGGTGATCAAATTGATGTTTTAAAATCAAAACGACTAATTACTAAGGTTGTAGAAGAAAATAATTTAAATATTCAATATTTTAGTAAAGGTCGTGTAGCTGAAGTTGAATTAACTCAAGAGAAATCTCCTATTAAAATTATTTTTCTAAACGAAGCTGATAAAACCAATGAAGATTTAGAAGCTAAATTTATTGTTCAAATAAAATCTACAACAAAATTTATTTTAACAAACAAAACAACTTCTACAGAAAAGGAATATTCTTTTGGACAAAAAATAAATGATAAGATTGGAAGTTTTGTTATCAGTCCTAATAAAAACTTAGCTAAATCAATTGATAATGAATATCTGATTGTTTTAAATTCTATTGATAAGACTGTAGATAATTACCAAAAGAAACTTGCTATAGATCCTAACAGTGAAAAAAGTTCTAAAATTATTAACTTCTCATTAGTAGGTCCTGTTCCTGAGATTTCTAAAAAAGTAATTAATGATTTAATTATTAATTACAACAAAGATATTGTAGGCGATAACCATAAATTAACTGAAGCTACATCTAAGTTTATTGATTCAAGGTTAGCTATTGTTAGTGGCGATTTAGATGGTGTTGACAAACAATTAGAACAATATAAACAAAGTAATAATATTACAGATGTTACCTCTGAAGCAAATATTTTTTTAGAGAGTGCTGCTGATAATGAAAAGAAATTATTAGATGCTTCTACACAACTACAATTAGTTGAATATATGAATGGAGCTCTTAATACGTCTCGTACAGATTTACTTCCTTCAAATATTGGTTTAGAAGATAAATCTATTTCATCAGAAATATCTTCATACAACGAACTAGTCCTAGCTAAAGAAGATATGTTAAAATCTGTAACAAATGAACATCCAAATGTTATTAAATTACAAGAGCAAATAAATGATGTAAAAAGAAACCTGAAGAATAGTTTAAAATTATATAGAAATAACACACAAACTATTTTAAATACAATACAAGGAAAGCAAAATCAAATTGCTGGAAAAATTAAAAAAGTACCTAGTCAAGAGCGTGGTTTTAGAGATATATCTCGCCAACAACAAATTGTAGAGGCTTTATATTTATTCTTACTTCAGAAAAGAGAAGAAAATGAAATAAAAGCTGCTGCAACACCAGAAAATATTAAAGTAATTGATTATGCTTATGGTATAAAAGAACCTGTTTCCCCTAAAAAAAGTATTATATTTTTAGGAGCGCTTATTGTAGGTCTTATAATACCTTTTATAATAATTTATATATACAAATTATTAAATAATACAGTTAATTCAAAAGAAGATGTAGAAAATGCCGTAGGAGCACCTATCGCAGGACAAGTACCGAAAAGTAATATTTCTATCTTAGAAAATAATGACAATTCAAGTGCTGCTGAAGCATTCCGTATTTTAAGAACGAATGTAAACTTCTTATTAAAAAACTCAACAGATCCTCAATGTATTTATATTACATCTACAACTAGTGGAGAAGGTAAATCGTTTATATCAAGTAACCTTGCTCAGATTTTAACAATGTCTGGAAAATCTGTCTTATTAATTGGTGCTGATATTCGTAGTCCAAAAGTATTAGATTATTTAGGTATCACAGATCAATATATTAGCAAATATGGTGTGACTGAATATTTAATCTCTAAAGATATATCAATTGATGATATCATTATTAATAAGCCTGCTCATTATAAATTTGATGTCATTTACTCTGGTCAGATTGCTCCGAATCCATCTGAATTATTGATGAATGGTCGCTTCGAAGATGTTATCAAATACGGAAAAGAACATTATGATTATGTAATAGTTGATACAGCGCCTGTAAGTTTAGTGACAGATACGTTATTAATTTCTGATAATGCTGATATTACAATGTATGTTGTTCGTGCTAATTATTTAGACAAACGTATGTTAGCTATACCAAGAGATCTTTATAGAGAAGATAGGCTTAAAAATATGGCTATGGTTATTAATGATGTTGACTTTACAAAAGGTTATGGCTATGGTTATGGTTACGGCTATGGTTATGGAGAGAATTTCAGTAACGGAGGATTCTTTAAGAAGCTATTCAAAAGAAAATAATGTAAAAAACCTGAAGTTTAACTTCAGGTTTTTTTGTATTGTAAAAATATGTAAAACTATTTTCCTTCCTTTTCCAATCTCTCTAATGCTTTTTCGTGAGCAGATTTTACATCATTTTTAATCTTTTTATCTTGTGTAGATTTTCTAATCTTTTCTGCATGATAAGCCAAATCATCCAAAGTCATTTTATAACTCACATAAAACCCGCGATTATATCTTGAATATGAAGCTAATCCCCAACCAGCAATTAATTGATTCTTAATTTTTTTGGTTTGATATTCGTTCAAATAACGTTGAAGTTTTGGAGAAATTTCTTCTTTCGCAATTGATTTTACAGAACCATTCATTCGGCTAAACCAATATTTATTATCCAATTTTATATACGATTTTGCACCTAAAATGCTTTTAAAAGCAAGATCCCCAAGCAGTAAAACCTTCTCAAATTCCGATTTTTCATTGGTCATATAATCCCAATACATTTCAGAAGTCATTCCAACCATCGGACTTTTATCTATTGTTGCTTCATACAAATCTTTACCATTTTGATAAGCTGCAGCAACATTTTTAAATTCAATTCCAAAATCATCACAAGCCTTCTGATAACCTGTAAAAGAACCCGAATATTTCTCGAAATTATCTATAAAAACTCTATAAATACAATAATGTGAAATATCAATCAAAACTTTTTTAGAATCATCTAAAAAACCGTTTATCAACTGTATCGGAAAGTTATAATATTCGTAGGAACTCATAATTGTTTGATTTTCTTAAATGTGGTGTTAATTCATCGACTAAGATAAGATAGTTTTTATTATTCTTAAAATGATAAGTATCAAAAAACTTCAAAATTTAATAGGTTAGATTTTTAAAGCGGTAAAACTTCAATTCCTAATTTCTTCCTAAATCTTCTTTGTCCTTTGCTTCAAAATAATAAACAAATGAAGTTTTTCTTAACAATATTGACAACAATTTTCATTACAATTTTCATTACAATTTCAACTAACGCCCAGACAAAAAATGATTCAATCATCACGATTCAATCACAACAAAAAACATTAAAACCTAAAGTTGATCATGCAGAACCATTGTATACAGATTTGATGCGCGATCTGGGAGCAAGAAAAGGAGAAGCTGAGATAAATGTAGGGGTTGGAGTTGCCTCGAAAAAAGGATATAATGAATATAATGGTTTTATTGAGTATGAATGGGCTGTTGCAGATCGTTTGGGATTAGAGGTTGAAGTACCTTTTTCTTTTAATCACAAAAGCGCTGATAGCGATGGTTCTATTTATGTTCCAAACAATAAAATTGAAGGTTTAAAATTAGCTACTCAATATACTTTTTTGGTGAATGAAAAACGAAAAATATCTTTGGCAGTAGCTTATGTTCATGAATTTGAATTCAATAATTTCAAAAAAATAGGACATCAAGGCTCTGTATTTACGGGTATGAAAATGAATCCTGTTTTTATTGGAGCTAAAAACTTTAATAGTTTTAATACATTAATCTATACAGGACCTATTTTCGAACATCATTATAAAGAGCAAAAATTAGATGTTGGAGCAACTATAAACGCAAGTATGATGTATGTTTTACCAAATTCGAAAAACTTTATTGGACTTGAAAATAATATGGATATTGACCGCAATGGATTTCATTATACTTTGAGACCTCAAATTAGATTGGCTATTCAACACAATTTAATGATTGGTTTGGTTACTGGAATTCCTATCAGCAAACATACCGGAACCAACCTTGATGTGATGACACGAATTATTTGGGAACCATAATCTTCTTAATAAAAAACCTCCTTTAAAATTTTTAAAGGAGGTTTGTGGAGCTGGCGGGACTTTCAACAACTCTCTATTTTAAATAAATTATACAGTTAAATTTAAAAAAAACGGATGATTTAACGGATGAAAATAGCTTAATTAACTAAAATCTCACCAATATATCTGCCAACATTCTCCTTTTGAAAATATACGTGGTTCTTGTTAAAATCCTCAATACTTAAAGTGTCCTTCCAATTCACATCTAAATATGATGTATTGGAAACTATATAGGAATCCAACTCAATATTCGCTTTTTGAACTTGCGGTTGAATCTTATCTTTTAGTACTTTATAGAATTGAATTTTTGGATCATTTATTCCTTTTGAATTACGTATTCCTTTAGGATCAATGAACTTAATGATTTGTTTATCACCTTCAACAATCCATACTATAAAATCCGGATAGAAATTATTACCATCTGTAAAGAAACCTAAGCCTTTTTTGCTTTGATTTCTAAGAACATGTATATCCTTACCTTCTAAAGAAGCTGGTTTTGTTCCAACATATGTAATAAGGTCATCTAAAAATTGTTTTTCCGAAGCATCTAAAGGAATTGGACTTACTTGCAATTTCTCCTTATAACCTTTTCCTACATATACTAACGGCTTGTACAAGTGTAATAGATTATCAAATGCATCTATCTCAGATCCAATTTGAACATTTGTAAATGCAGGTTCTACTACATCCAGTTTTAATTGCTCTATCTTGTTTTGATAATCTTCAATTTCTTCCTCTGTATTCAACCTAAAGTCATATTCTAAAACAAAGTTATCATCTGATCCTGTTAATTGAATTGCTTCTACGTGGTCTGAGCTAAACTCATTTTTATAGAATAAATAAAACTGCTCAATGTATTTTTTCAGCAATGTTATGACTAATTCTTGCCAAATGAATGTATTTGAAAACTGTGAGAAATTGACTTTATGCTCTGGTATTAATAATTTATACCAAGACACTTGATGCATAATATCTTGTAATTGCTCTAACTCAATTTTCAAATTATGATATCCTTTATCTGCTTTAAAATTATGAAGTTCTAAATAAACAGAATTCCAATTGATTATCGAAAGATGGGAATCATTCAAAATCGCTTCATTCTTAGTGATTGCAACTCCAGAGTTATTCTTCTCCAACACATCAATTTTAGGATACCAATCTAATTCAACCAACTTCCCATTAAAAATTGAAGCATTATAGATTAAAGGCACAATTACTTTTTGTTTAAAATTTTCAGAATCTTTAACCGCAATCAGTTTTAATTTGTTTTGCTGAACAATCTCCTTTTGAATCGTCGGTACTTTAATCGTTATCCAAGATGAATCATTAATTGGTAGACCTTCTTCTTCCAGAAACTCCTTGAACTTCTCCATATAATCAGCTTTTACACCAAAAATCTGAAGCGTTTCTAAGTGTCTTAGATATTTTTTTAAGATTTTGATATTATTAGGCTTTTGGTATTCATCTAATCCTGTAGAACGTTTTAAGGAAAAATTATATCCTTTTAAACGAACTCCACGTCCGAATAATTGAATAATTTGTGAACCTTCACTTTTCCCTACAT
Source organism: Empedobacter sp. UBA5036 (assembly GCF_002415215.1). Lineage (NCBI taxonomy): Bacteria > Pseudomonadati > Bacteroidota > Flavobacteriia > Flavobacteriales > Weeksellaceae > Empedobacter > Empedobacter sp. UBA5036. Next base: position 6,096 of record NZ_DICC01000052.1, on the reverse strand, counting down.
TCATCAATCCCATAGACGAAACACGCCAAGACGACCAACCTTCTGAGAATTTTTTAGAACCGATTAATAAATTTATTGATGATGATTCTTCATTAATCATTTTAAATAAAGAATCGGAAAAATCACGTTCAGTACCCAAAACTTTATTGTTAATGGCTAAATCATGTAATTTCTTTTCATCTCCTACATTAATAACTCCAAAATAATCATTATCACCAACACGTAGCCCTAGCTCTCCATCAGCGCCTTTTAAATTATCTAAATATAAATTGGCGCCAATCGTGGTATTATTAAATACCAATTCGTTGATTAAATTGAAAACCGTATTGGCATCTAACTTTTGCTCATTGATATAAGTAAACGAATGTTCAAAAATTGAATAGCCTTTACTGTTTACTAAACCAGCTTTATTATTGATTACAGCATCTATATTTTGAATCGAAACAGATGGGTTCTTTAAGAAATCTGTCAAGAAATAGATGATTTCTAAAACATCTGAAACTTCTTTACCTCCTTCTTTACGAACCGCATTTACTTTACCTCCTACAAAGATCCACAAAGGTTTATGTAATAAAAAATCCCTTAACTCACTTTTCTTTTCTTTATATAACAATTGTTGCTGAAAGAAAGAAACTAAATTTGCAGTAAGATATAATTGCTGATAGTCAGTATTATCTTCTTTTAAATTCAGAATACGATAATCTTTACCATAACCATCTTCATAAAAGTATTTGTACGAATAATCGAATAGAATACTCTTTGCATATTCTTGTGTAAACTCCGTTTTTTTTGCTCCAGAAGCTGCATTAATTGCTTGACCAAATGTTGCGGAATATTCAAAAGCAAAACCTGTTAAACTCAATTGATCACGAAAACGCTTCCAAGAATCACCAGACATTCCACCATGACCTTCGTCAATCAACACTAAATTGTCTGTTTCGAAACTTTCAACGGCTACGGTTTTATCACCGCTATTTTCAGCTAATTTAGTAATTTCAAGAATTTCAACTTGCTTACCAGAGAACATTCCAGAATCATTTTTAGAAAAATTATTAGCGCGTATATCTGATAATTTGAATTCCTCTAAGTGTTGTTTTGTTAATCCTTCGTTTGGCGTTATTAACAACACTTTATTTTGGTGATGCTGGTTGTAATGATTCGCATAATGCAAATATTGCTTGATGTTGATGTGCATCAACAAGGTTTTTCCGGAACCTGTTGCATTCCAAAATGCCAGCTTATTTAAGCTTTCTAAAGTAAAAGGTTGCGCTACAAAAGTATCTTTACCTTTTTTCTTACCCACCTTCGCTTCTGCTTGTTTCAAATTAAATTCATTTACAAATTCATTTAAATCAGCCAAAAGTTTTACTTTATTCTGAAAGTACTTATCCAAATACACTTCGGTAAATAAAAGCGATAGATATTGGAAGTATTTCCAAGTAATCAGTTCGCTTCTCTTTTCAGAAATTTGTTTCGTATATCTTACAATATTCTCATCATACGTTTGCAACATCGTAGCTGTCAGGTACTCCGAGTTGTACATATGACTAATCAACGACTGCAAATATTTTGTATTTCCTTCTTCGGTATAACCTTCGTTGGAAGAAAGTTTGAGATCGGTAAAAATTTCTACACCATTTTTACCTATAATTTTTTTCCCAATGCTATCAATCCCGAAAAGAGATAGCATATATTTATTGAGTACCAGTTTTTCGTGGAAGTTTGCCATATCTTTTAATATTCAATATGAACATCTTCTGTAAACATTTTATCTACATTTACTAAACCAATGATAAACTTATTAAATTCTGTATTCTTTGTATTTGCAAATAATACTCCACGAGCAGTTCCCATAGTAATCATAGCCAAATGCTTTGTCAAACTACAAGGCAATACAACACCATCAGCTTGTACTAATTTTTCTTGAAACTTTTGAGGCTCTATCTCAAAATAACAAGCAATTTCTAATTTAATTAATGGTTGATTTTGTTTGTGCAATACAAATTCCATAGATACTACAACAATTCTGCTTTCAGCATCTATTCCAAAACCAAAACCAATTTGTTGTTGGATAGGTTCTTCTAAAACCAATGTTTCTTCGAAAACCGAAAATTGATTTTCTTCTACCTTAACAATTTTAAACGGTATCGGTAATTCTTTTTTATTCATATCAATTAAGCTGTTAAGGATTCATACTTATGCTCATAAACCCTATCATCGCTCATTGTAATTGCAGGCTTTAAGGATTTGATTGTGTTTAAAATTGCATAATCTTCTGAAAAAGAAACTTTCACATCTTCTCTTTTATTTGTTGAAGATTTTGTAACCACATCAATCAATTCTACACCTAAAACTTCCCCAAGTAACACCAAAGTTTCTAAAGTAAAATTTTCGTTTCCTTTTACCCATTTGTTTACTTGTTGTGGCTTTACCCCTATTTTTTCAGCTAATTCTTTTTGTTTCCAGTTTAACTCGTCTAAACGAACTAAAATAGTTAGGGCTATTCTTTTAGAAAGTCTTGTATATTTTCTACGCTCAGAGCGAGCTTTTGTTCTTTCAACTGTCTTTGTTTCTGCGTTTGAAACTAAAGTCAAAAATTTTTCTTTGTTGGTCATTTTAATTTTCATTTAAAAATTCAAAAAATGAGTCGTCGTCAAAAATCCCATTTTCATTAAGATAGGCTTTTACGTTTTCTAACTTTTGTAATTCGAAACTTGTGTGTGTTCGATCTTCCATCAAATGGTGCAATGGTAATTTTATTGCTCCACCTGTTATTACAAAAGTATCATCGTCTATTCTAACAGCGTAAATTCTAAGGTAGTCTTCTCTACCTTTTTGTAAAGACAAAACTTTTAGTTGATATTCTTGGTTATGTAATGGCTTGAAAAATTGTGATAGTGTCTTGTCTGATGTTTCGGTAATTTCTAATAACGTATCCTCGATAGCATAGGCGTCCTCTATAATATCTTCTGCAATATCCTTTATATTTTTTCCTTTCGGAATATCAGCTATATTCTCCTTTAAAAAATCATAAATATATGCAGCATCGTCCCACAAATCCATCAAACGATCGTATTCATTATACGTCTCATTTTGATAGTGAAGTGCGAACAATCTGTTTGCAAATATATTAACTATTTCCATAAAATCAACTTATAAGTTTATTTTTAGTAAAACTTTACAATTCCGAAATATTAAACATTTGCTTAAAGAAGGTTTCTTCTATCAATTTTACTTTGAATGTATCTTCACCTGTTCGCATATTATCAAAATGGTGATCACCATTGATGTAGATTTGGTCGAACTCTGAAGAGCGTACGCTATCATATATTTTACGGAAACGCTTCTCCGTTTCTTCGTTGGATGTGGTTTCTAGATTACGCCAAATGATTAAGGTTTTTACACCTTCTCTCGTTTTACCTTCTACAAATTTGATGTCGCCTACTCGTTGTATACGCTCTACATATAAACCTATTAAATAATTGAAGGTTTCTACCAAATCTACTTTTGTTGGAACCAACTCGTTGTTTTCAGTTACTTTTAGTTGATAGTTGAATGGATTCCGGAACATCTGAATATTAAACAAATGATCTTGTGTTTCTACATCCAACATATAGTTTAAAAGATACTCTTCTTGCGCTTCCTCTGAAAATTGGAATAAACCATCTTGCACCTTTGAAGCTATGAACAGATTATTTAATGCATCTTCGTAGCTTTCTAGTACTTGGTATTTGAATAGTTGAGAGATACCCTCTTTGTCTTGTGGCTGACCGTTTTTCCAATTGTCAGTGTAAATCACTTTCTGAATGCGTGGTTTGGTAACAGTATTAAAATACGTACCCATTTCTACCAAAATATATTTGCGATTACCACCATCTTCACGATTGAGTTTAATGGTTGCGTGACCTGTTGTTCCTGAACCTGAAAAGTAATCTAAGTACATAGAGCTGGGATTATCAGAAATGGAATCTAAAGAATCTTTTACTGCATAAATACTTTTTGGAAATGAAAAATCTCGACTTCCCATTCCAAAAATATCATTTAACAATTCTGTACCATGCGTGCTACTATCCATTAGATTTCCAACCCAAACAGATTTCCTCATTTTAGCTTTCCCATCTTGATGATAATGAATATGATACTTTCCTTTAATTATTTTAGCCCAAACTGTATCATTAGCCTCAATCTCTACCCTATCTCTACCGTAATACCACCTCCTCTGTATGCCATCATCATCTATTGGATAAATAACAATAGTATTCTGATTATCATGTATTGGTATTTCTTCATCAACATCTAAAGACCTATGAACAGAAACTATTCTTAATGTTTCTTTGTCTACCTCAATTCCATAAAATTGCTTTGGAACGTCTGTACGTAATGAGTCTGTTCCTGTTCTTCTGAGGTTACGTCTGATATCATCTGAAATTTCTCTTTTCTTAGTAATCAAATCTTTGCCTTCGGGTATAGCCCACAAACCATATTCATGAGTGATTGCGAAATTACTTTTTACCCTGCCCCTATGATTATATTCAATAATAGTTGGTCTAATAGTATAATTACTATAAGTAGCTTTCAATATTAGAGATAAGTTATCGACCTCGCATTCATCTATTGTTGTACATGTTATTGCATTTTCACTTAATAAAGATTTCGCTAAAGAAACTCTATTCTCTATCAATGAACACCAAGAAGAATCCTTGAATTCATTTTTATATACTATTTCAGTTGCGTTTGTGTTATATGGCGGGTCAATATAAATACCATTTATTTTGTCTTGATACTTCTCCTGCATCAAATTCAACGCTTGGAAATTTTCTGAATTGATTAATAAACCGTTGGTTTCTTCGTCCAAATTGTCAAACTCAGCTAATAATCTATCTTTGAATTCTTCAGGGAAAAACTTGGTATCTACAACTAAGAAGGGTTCGTTTTTTAGCGCTTCGACTCCGCTCAGCGTGAAACTAAATAATTCTTTCCATTCCGTAAGCTGTGTTTCATTGGAAGCTATTTCAGGATAATATTTCGCTGGGATACGGTCTAAGGTAATACAGTAGTTGGTACTGATGACAAACTTTTTCTTTAGCCATAATTTCTTTTGGAAATTTTCGATTTGTGCTAAGAAGTTGATGATCTTTGATGCTACCAATTTCAAGGCTTTTATCTTCGATAACTGCGCTGTGAAATAGGCAGGATTTTCTGTATTGATATCGTCAATGTATAAGACTTCGTTTTTGATGTAGAAGTCCAGCTCACGCGATAAAAAACCACCTAAATCTTTATGAATAAAGTAATCAAAACTGTTGCGCGAAATAAAATCATTAAGATGCTTTTCTACCAACGTACGATTTTTGTTTTTCTCCGTGGGCGCTTTATCAAAAGCTAATACAAACTCAGCAGGAATATTATTTTGAATAATATCTAAAGCTTGTTTTGCTAGTTCGTCTTGCTTGACCGTTTTCTTATGTTGTTGGTAGGTAAAATTGATAAATAATTCACCGTCTACTACTTCAAACGGTTGCTCCTCAAATATTGCAAAACGACGTTCCGAATCACCTTGCGTTTTGTTATTGTTTTGCTCGGTAGAAGCTTCTTTAAGTTGGAAATATACTTTTTTACCATCACTTAATTTAAAGGCATAATTCTTTAAATATTCAGATGTTTTGATGTAATATTGGTCGTGGTTAGCCCAATGCAATTTCACTTCTTCACCTTCATAAGGAATAGCATACACATCTTTCTTGTATCGACGTAAGGAAATAAAATCACCGTCTTTGTAATAACGTTTGAAAAAACTTGCCAAATGCGAAAACACTTCTTGTTCTAAAGCATTGGTATCAATTGTATTTTCTAATTGGGCTTTTAGTGCTAGATATTTTGGTGCTGATTCACGAGCAACGCCAGCATCATCCAAAGATTTTCCCATTTGATCTAAGTCTGCTTGTATACTTGCAGAATCTTTGGATTGGGTTTGTGATAAGATATCTTTGATGTCTTTGGGTAATTTACGATCAACAAAGTCCATTACTTGATCGCGTTTTTGATTCATAATGCGGTAGATTCCAAAATCTAAATCCGCCAGCTCCACAAACATAA